>PWHJ01000095.1 GCA_003554865.1 Bacteroidota bacterium
GAAGCCTTAACGATTTTTGATTGGCCGTTTAATTTTTTCTTTGTATTTTTCATCTGAAAAGTGGTGTTTTTTTGTTTGTGTTATTTGTGTAACGACTTAAATATAAACAAAATACATCACTATTCCTTGTTTTTATTTTACTTTTTCAAGTACAATTTATTTTGGAATTAACCGGATGAGGTAAAAAAAATGCTCCTGCCGGTGACCCGGCGGAGCATCAAATTAAAAGTAATATGTTTTACAAATTTATTGCAGAACAAAGGAAATAGGGAAGGTAAATCTTACCCTGACCGGATCATCTCTTTGGTATCCGGGCTCCCATCTCGGCGAATTCTCTATAACGCGAACCGCTTCCTCGTCCAGTGACCTGTCAACTCCCCTTACTACTTCCACATTGGAAATGCTTCCGTCAGCTTCAACAACGAACTGTACGATCACCGTGCCCGAAAGACCAGCTTCTGCTGCTCTTTGTGGATAACGCAGGTTTTCCTGTATCCACTGGCGGAAGTATTCATGATCCTGACCCTGGAAGGTGGGCATATCTTCCACGACAACAAAAATCTCTCCCTCATCTTCCTCTTCCTCTTCAATGGAGGTTTCCATTATTCTGAAATCGTCTCTTACCCTTCTGGTTTCGGCATCTTCTATAAAAAACTCGTCATCAATATCAATGTCGTCTTCTACAATTTCAAACATCTCCGATTCCGTGGGTGCAGGCGGAGGCGGAGGCTGCGGTTCTTCCTGGCGTGTTATGGGAATAATTTCCTCTTCCACTACCACATCTTCAACTTCACCCATTCTTCCTGTACTCACTTCACGGGTAGTCCATTCAAAAGCGATCAGGATAAGAACCAGAACGGTGACAAGTCCAACTTGCAAAAAAAGGCCCTTTTTCTTTTCAAGGTTAGCTCTTTCGGTCTTTTTTAGTTCCATAATCAATCAATAATTGTAAATAACTTAAAATGGTTTATTAATAATCAAAAGGCGAAAATATGTAAATGTTTAACATTACCAAATATTTTATCATATTTTGTATTTTAAAAAAACATTTTTTTTTTAACTAAAACGATCTTTGGAGTTATTAATTACACAAAAACCGGACCAAAAATAAATTTTTTAAAGTTTCAAGCCGAAAAACCATATAAAATTCAGGGTTAAATGGGTTTGAGGTTTGTTTGAAAAACAAAAAAACCGGCAGCCGAATGACTGCCGGTTAAAAAAAATTATATTTTAAATGTCAATTATTCAAGTACAAAATTGATGGGGAACGTAAAGCGCACCCTGACGGGCTCGCCTCTTTGCTCTCCCGGCTCCCATTCCGGGGAATCTTCAATTACCCGTACCGCCTCTTCATCGAGTGCGGGATCAACTCCTCTTACAACTTCAACGTTTGAAACGCTGCCATCTGGCTCGACTACAAACTGCACCATAACTCTTCCCTCAATTCCTGCCTCAGCAGCTTCTTGTGGGTACCGCAGGTTTTCCTGTATCCACTCGCGGAAATACTCATGATCCTGACCCTGGAAAGTGGGCATATCTTCCACTACAACGAATACTTCTTCCTCTTCTTCTTCCTCCTGTTCAAGATCACCTTCCATTATCCTGTAGTCATCCCTTTCAGCTGACCTTGTTTCGGCATCTTCTACTGCAAGCTCATCATCCAGATCAACATCGTCATCTACGATCTCAAATTCATCGGTCTCATCCGGTGATGGCGGTGGCGGAGGCTCTTCTTCCTGCCGGGTTACAGGTACAATTTCCTCTTCAACTACTTCTTCCTCTACATCCCCCATCTCACCATGATCAACATCTTCAGTTGTCCATTCAAATGCTATCAATGCGAAAGCCAATACGGTAACAAAGCCGATTTGGAGGAACAACCCTTTTTTATTTTCAAGATCAGCTCTTTCTGTTTTTTTTGGTTCCATAATATCTGCTTTTGTTTTATATTTGTATGTTATGAATCCGGGGCTTAAATTCTTTTTTATTTCATTTACCTTATTTTACTTTTACCCCTATACATGTAACGGGTTATTAATCATAATATTATGATTTTTTTTAGAAAGGCCTCGGTTTCCCGTATGCCGGGAAATATGGAAGGAAATTTTAAATATTTATAACTTTTATTACTTATGAGAATAGCTATAATCGGGGCTACCGGACTGGTCGGGAAAATTGTCATGAAAGTGCTGGAGGAAAGAAATTTCCCAGTTAAAGAGCTTATACCGGCGGCTTCCCAAAAATCGGCCGGAAGCAAGGTAATAATGAATGAGCAGGTATGGAAAGTTTTATCCATTGAGGAAGCTCTTAAAAGTGACCCTCAGGTAGCTTTTTTTTGTGCAGGAGGCGATATTTCAAAAGAATGGGCCGGGGCTTTCAGTGAAACCGGTTGCACGGTGATAGACAACAGTTCAGCGTGGCGCATGGAAGAGGGAATTCCGCTTGTAGTGCCTGAGATAAATGCCGGTGTTATTGCCTCGCATAAACTGATAGCCAACCCGAACTGTTCAACAATACAGCTGGTGCTTGTTATGGCACCCCTGCATAAAATTTACGGCATTAAAAGGATTGTGGTTTCTACATACCAGTCGGTTACAGGAACAGGTATTAAGGCAGTAAGCCAGCTTAACAATGAACGGCAGGGTATTAAAAGCGATATGATTTATCATTATCCCATAGATAAAAACTGCATTCCCCAGTGCGATGATTTTTCAGTCGGCGGTTATACCAAGGAAGAGATCAAAATGGTTAACGAAACACGCAAGATCTTGACAGATAACAATATAGCCATAACCTCGACAGCCGTGAGGGTGCCTGTCTACGGCGGACATTCCGAGTCGGTTAACGTTGAATTTGAAAGGGATTTTGATATTGATGATGTGCGAAATATTTTAAGCAATACAGAAGGTGTGGTGCTGACTGACGATACAGAGAGTAATGTTTATCCTATGCCTGCATTTGTACAGGGATGTGATGATGTTTTTGTCGGGCGGCTCAGGCGTGACTTTTCGGTTCCCAATGCATTGAACTTATGGATCGTAGCAGATAACCTGCGCAAGGGTGCGGCGACCAATGCCGTTCAAATTGCCGAATATATGTTCAAAAAAGGGTTAATATAGAAAATCGTCGTAAGGGTAGCGTGTTTTGTGTATTTCATAAACCTTTCTGTAAAGAAGGTTCTTCAGCTCGTCAAAGTTTGTTTTATCTCTGGCGGAAATAAATATGCAGTTTTTGTTGTTTTGTGCCATCCATGTACGCTTTAGCTCTTCGAGTGTAAAATGTTCCTTTGTGCGGGGGGTTAAGTCGTCTTCATCCCTTTTTTTTGGCTTGTATGCGTCTATTTTGTTGAAGATAAGGTAAGTTGGTTTGTTAGCAGCCCCTATCTCTTCAAGGGTTTGGTTTACGGTTTTTATTTGTTCTTCAAAATTGGAATGTGAAATATCAACTATATGCAGTAGTATATCAGCTTCGCGCACTTCGTCAAGCGTTGACTTGAAAGATTCTACAAGCTGGTGGGGCAGTTTGCGTATAAACCCGACAGTGTCGGATAGCAAAAAAGGGAGGTTATCTATAATAACTTTTCGTACAGTGGTATCAAGTGTTGCAAAAAGCTTGTTTTCTGCAAAAATGTCCGACTTGCTCAGCACGTTCATTATGGTTGACTTCCCTACATTTGTATAACCGACCAGTGTAACCCGTACAAGTTTCCCACGGTTCTTTCTTTGGGTGGCTTTTTGTTTGTCTATTTGTTGAAGCTTTTTTTTCAGCCTGGTGATTTTGTCCCTTATAATACGGCGGTCAGTTTCAATTTCGGTCTCACCTGGACCTCTCATTCCAATTCCCCCGCGCTGCCTTTCAAGGTGAGTCCACATTCCTGCAAGCCTGGGAAGCAGATATTCATACTGTGCCAGCTCGACCTGCGTTTTGGCATAAGAGGTTTTGGCTCTGCGGGCAAATATATCGAGTATAAGATTGGGGCGATCAAGGATTTTACATACGAGAATTTTTTCAATATTCCTAAACTGGGTGGGAGAAAGCTCATCGTCAAATATCACAGTGTCAACACTATTTTCCTTGATATATTCTTTTATTTCTGATAGCTTTCCAGAGCCTATATATGTTTTGGGATTGGGTGTATCAATTCTCTGAATGAATCTTTCATAGGGAATTCCGCCGGCAGTTTTCGTCAAAAAAGCAAGCTCGTCAAGATACTCTTCAACTTCCTTTGCTGACTGTTCTTTGTTAATCACCCCTACCAGGACAGCCTTTTCTTCTACAACTTTAGATATAAAGGGTTTTTGCATGGATTTGTTAAAATGACTCCTTTAGATTATCAAACATGCAAAGATAATTAATATAAAAACCATCTCAATACGAGCTTTAAACCGCTTTATTGGATAAGCAGCCGGTTACTTCTGATCGCCTGTGAAATTGCTTCCCTTAGTGTTTCAGCGGTTCTGAAGATCATCTCTGCATCGTCAGGGAAAGGGAGTGGCTCTACACCCACTTTTTTAAGGGTTTCTTCATCAAGAGCTTCGGTGTCACCGATAGCTCTAGCCGAGCTATGTTCGAAAAGGCTTGCGGCACCTACAGGTTCTTTTTTCATCAGCTGCGACGGGGTTTCGGAAAAAAACTCTATGTCTCCTTCAATAAAGGCCTCCTTAATTTGCAGAGTTTCAATTACGGTACAAACAAGCTGTTTATATTTCGGTATTTTGATATCGTTGCCAAGGGAATCTTTCATAACATTGCCCTTTTCGTCAAGAAGATATTCAAAACCGTCTTCAATCTGTTTTTTTATTATGGTGTCCTTTTCTTCGGTAGCATTGGGAGATACATCTATCATCCCCAGATTGACAATTATGTAATAATCGTAATCAATTGTCTCATCCAGGTCGCGGAAATGAAATTCTACCCAATCCCTGTTAAGCCGGCGTGTATCAACTGCTAAAAGTTCATTTTTAAAAGCGGGTGAAAGATTCAGGTGGGTATGGTTCTTAACTGCCACCAGAGCCCGGCTTATTCCGTTGCGGCGTGCTTTGTGCAGCAAATACTCTGTATCCTCATAATTACTTGTATATTCATCCACTTTTAACAACTCATAGTATGCCTGCCTGTAGGACTTTTTTTCATTCAGCTCCATCAGTCTGAGGGCATTTTCATAATAGTATTCTGCAGCACCTAATTTGGCGTCAATGATCTCCCTGTCGTAATCCACATATTGATACTCAATTGTACTGTCAGGCAAATGCAGTGGCAGCACTGTCCTTACCAAAGTCTGCCTGTTTTTAAGTGAAGTATAAAGATGCAGTATCTCGTCGGTGTTACGCGGATCGTTTTCAAGCTTTAAAAACCTTATCCTTTCACGGTCGAGTTCGTTTGCAACTTTATAGGCACGGTCAAGGACCAGTATCTCGTCAACATCCCCCGGGTCTTTGCGCAGGTTCTGAACCGCTTTTTCAATTGCTCCGTCGTAATCCCCCCTTTCCAGGAGTCTTGAGGAAGAGCAGGAGGAGAACACCACCAAAATTGTAATTAAAAATATGGCAACCTTCATCTGTACAAAGTGTGTTTAATTATCTGTCTAGCAGTATTTTATAATTATGCTTTAGGATGTTCAGTGTTTCAATTCCGATGGCCCCCCATGTTTGTTCATCATATTTTGTCTGCCAAAGGTTGATGGGGGTTCATCTGTTTGTTATTTAATTGAGATGCTTTAGCAGTTACGGAAAAATCACGTTTGAGGTTACAGGCTTAACTCCCGGCAACCGAAGGAAAGGTTAAACCGGCAGCATATTTTATAAATTGATTATTACACGGTCAAATATATATTACAATTGAATGCAAAGCTATCTTCCTGCAAAATTAACCGGAAAAGTAAGCACCACCCTTACGGGCATCCCCTGGTGTATACCGGGGGTCCATCTCGGAGAGGATTTAACGATACTGACCGCTTCACGGTCGAGTTCCGGGTGAAGGCTCCTCATTACAGTCACATCCGAAACCGTCCCGTTTTCATTTACAATAAACCTTACATAAACGCTCCCCTGAATATTCCGGGAAACTGATGAGGGATAGCTTGTATTTTCAGAGATGTAAAGTCTGAAACCCTCCAGTCCGCCACCCTGGAAATCCGGCATTTGGTCGACAATAAAATGCAATTTCCCTTCCCTGTCATCTTTGAACTCTACTTCTTCTTCCTCGAGTGTGATCTTTCTTGAAAAGCTGAATTGTGTTTTTTTTGGTATTTCCACATCATCTACAAAAAGAGCCTCCATTAGTTCTTCTTCATTCTCAATTATCTCAAAAATATCCGAATAGGAAGGAGGGGGTGGAGGCGGTGGGGCGTCAGGGGAACGTTCCCGGCGGGTCACCGGCATTTTAATCTCTTCGGCTGAAATGAGTTGTTCGCTGTAAACTACCTTTATTTTATCGTGATCCGGAGTTGAAGTCCATTCAAAGGCAATAATAATCAGAATAAGTGCCGACAAAAGGCCTACCTGAAAAAAAATGAGCTTTTTGTTTTCAAGGCTTGCTCTTTTAGTCTTCTTGGGCTCCATAAATCTTTGGCTATGTGCGTGCAGTTGATTGCAGGTCCTTATAATTCCACGCGAATTGTGAAAAGTGATGACTGCTTATTTAAAAACGCATTGCAGTGTTAAAATTATATAATGTTTTCTTCAGAAACAACTTATTTTCAAATACCGTTTTGAGCTGTAACCCCATCAGCTTTTGGCAGACAAAATAAGATGAAAAAGCATGCAGGTTCTATTCAGAATAAAAGAAAAAAAATAATTGACATGTTGCATTAACGTGCTAAATATTAGTTTAATAAACTTAATTTGTGTGAATGAAGCTCCATGTGGCCGAATTTTTAAGGAGTTTTTGGTGCCCACACAAAATAACATATACGAATGAAGTATTGTATAAAACCGGTTCACGTATCAAATAAGGAAGATACCCGTTGAATAAAAGCGCTTGAGTAATTTGATTTTTTAAAAATTTATTAAATTTGCACTCTCAAAAGACGGGGATTTAGCTCAGCAGGCTAGAGCGTTTGGCTGGCAGCCAAAAGGTCAGGGGTTCGAATCCCCTAATCTCCACAATATGAAGACCGTCCTCTTTATAATCAGAAGGGGGCGGTTTTTTTATTCCTGGTTTTACTAAAAAAATATAACCAAACAAGTTTATTTTATGTAACCTAAAATTGCCTGCGGGGGGGGGGAAGGCTGCATAGTTTGCATATTATTTAATGCTGGTTATGTTAAAATATCTGTTTTTACTGTTTATTGTTTTTGGTGTGGTTTCCTGTAAAACCGGTTCAGATCGGCAAAAGGAGACTGAAGCGGAGCTTCCCGTCAAGTATGCTCGTTACGATGATATCAAAGTTTCCCGTTTTGTAATCGAAGGGATAATTTCTGATTTGTCATCTATACTGGAGGAAGCGGTTTTTGTCAAGGAGCTCGGAGTGTTCAAAGCTTTAACCGGCTGAACAATTATTTTATCAACAACAGCAGGGAACATTTAAGTGCGGTTTAATTCTGTTTACTCCTTCCTTTTCGCAAACCCCTGATGAACTTGTTGAAAAATGTGTGGAAAAATTGGGAGATGTAAGATATTTAAGGGATTTTCAGGTAGAACTGGAAGGTGTGGCTGAGGATCAGAAGCCGCTTGTGGCCAGGTATTCCCTTGTTTTGAGAAGCAACACCCAGTATAGGCTGATGATATGCAATGCCGACGATTCTCAGGGAAGCGGAATAATTGAGCTCTATGATAACCGTAAACTGATAGGGAGAAATTTTTCAAAATCAACTGGCAAGGAGTATCCTTCATTCGATATTCAGATACGCAGATCTGGCGTTTATCATGTGTTTATATCTTTTAAGGACGGCAAGCCAGGCAGGGCGGCGGGTATTCTGGCTTTTGTAAAAAGCCTGTAACAGATCAAAAGATCAGTAAACCCGTGTATGCCATAATAAGCAAAAACAGCAGGAAATTTCCCCAACCGGCTGAGCGAATCGACAAAAAATATTCAGACAGCAGGAAGGAGACCGGAACGGCGGCCGTAATCAGCATCTCCATGCCGGCCGTGCCGGAGAGCAGATAGACTGCCACAGTTATTATAAAAAGCCACAACAGGACAGAGAACATTTTTCTTGGAAGAACTTTCTTGCTTTTTAAAGTTCCTGTAATATGAAATATTGCAATAAGGGAGAGAAAAAATTTCAACGAGATAAAAATCACTACAGGCAGTCTCCATTGTGGGCTAGCACCTGTAGTAACAAAGGCTTGACTGAGATTTTCAACTGTTTTAGATATGCTCAGATTTACCGAAAAATCAATTGCTATGAGGGCAATCCATGGTGTGAGAAAACCCAGAATGCTGAAAGCCCATTCGCGCCATCTTCCCGGTCTGAGTATCAAAAGCCCTGCCCATACTATTGGAAGGAAAAAGAGAAGGTTTATGTAAAACAAGCTTCCAAGTGCGATCAGAAGAGAAGATTCGAATATTTCGTAACTTAGGCGCTCGCGCTTGTAAGAGAGGAAAAGTCTGTGCAGGGCAAACAACAGAAAAAAATTTCCTATGAGCATTGGGTGCATTCTTTGCAGAGGAATGATGCATGAAACCGCAATAATGAAAAATATCGAGGGAAAAGCAGTTCGCTGTTTCAGGAAAATGAAAGAGGAATTGAACTTTAGCAGGAAAAATCCCTGAAAGATCAGCAACAAAAAGGCAATTATCCTTGAGCCAAGTGTTGCCGGCGGAATAATATTTTGAAGATGAGCATATGCAATTGTAGGGTTGGCAGCCAGGGGCAGGACAGAAATATCATTGCCGAAAAACGATCGCCACCAGATTGCCGCGGCGGCAAGCGGCAGGATTATGAATATATAAGGGGAGTTGCTCTTTAAGAGTTTCAGCAGCATTGTTTTTCAAATATCAATTTTATATAAGCTGGGTTGCAAAGTTCTTGCTTCCTTTAAGTTTTGCCCCGGCCGGTCTCGTGTCTATACTTCCCATCCGGGAGTGTGTTCACCCTCCCGGTTCGATTAAATAAATACCTCCGTTTGCATATTATTTTGTATGCAGGTAACTGATGAGGGCTTCGTAGCCATATTAACTTTAAGCTTTGTAAAAATATAAATATGCAGTAATAAAACAAATTAATTTAAATAATTGTCAATCAGTCAAATATATGATTATCAATTATCAATTTCCTGGTTTTGTGAGGATTGTACAAGTGGGTTCTTTATTCAAATTTGATTAAGTTTGCTCAAGATTATTCGTAATGAAACATTCTGATAAGTAATTATCGTATAAACAAGCAACAGCTTCAAATTAGCTACCGGCGGTTTTGAAAAATCAGGTGCCCCTGGCCCGGACTTTTTACTATTTATACTTTGCTAATATTCAATGAACTATATGGGACAAGTGATTGACATCAACTGTGACATGGGTGAAGGAGCGGGGAATGAGCACCTGCTTATGCCCTACATTTCATCCTGCAATATCGCGTGTGGCGAACATGCCGGCGATTCGGCAACAATGAGCAGGGTAGTGCAGCTTGCAATTAAGCACAAGGTTAAAATAGGTGCTCATCCTGGCTACCCCGATCCTCAGAATTTCGGGAGAAAAACGATGGAAATAAAAAGCAGTGTCCTAAAAAGTTCCATACGTCTGCAGGTTGGGAGTCTGGCGAGAGTGGCAGCCGATTTCGGCATGAAACTCTTTCATATAAAACCCCACGGAGCCCTTTATAATGATGCCGCAAAAGATGAAGGCCTTGCCTCAGCGGTTTTGTCGGCTCTTGACGATTACCGTGAGGACTGCCTTATATATCTTCCACATGGCTCGGTTATTGCAAAAAGAGCCCTGAAAGGAGGCTTTTCTGTCAAATATGAGGCTTTTGCAGACAGGAATTACAATGATGACCTTGGTCTTGTTCCCCGAAGTGATTCCCGCGCAGTGCTGCACCGTCCGGAGGATGTCACAGAGCATATGCTTACCATACTGGAGAAGGAAAAGGTGAAAACTGTCTCCGGCAAGCTTCTGCCGCTGAAAGCTCAAACATTTTGCATTCACGGTGATCATGAAAATTCGGTCTTAATAGCCCGCCATATTTACGATGAGCTTACAGGAAAGGGATATGAGATCAAATAAGACTTTAACCGGGAGCCACGGGCAAATAATGATGAAAAACTATACTTTGTCATACAAACCCTATGGGAACAGTGCCATACTGGTTCAGTGGCCGGATGAAATATCCGAAGAGATATTGAATGACATGCTTTGTTTTCAGGAAGCATTGCCTGATGTGTTGAAGGAGTTCAACTATGAGATTGTTCCCTCCTACAACTCGGTTTTGATAGATTTCAGGGGTGTGCCGATAAATATTCCTGAAACCTTATCCCGCCTGAAAAGGGCTTATACGGAACGTTTGCCTGCACAACGATCAGAAAAAAATATTATTCATATTCCGGTCTGTTATGACCTCCCCTTTGCCCCGGATATCGAAGATCTTGCACGCCACAAGGAGCTTTCTCCAGGGGAAGTGGCCGGTCTTCATGCAGATACGCTTTATACGGTTTATTTTATCGGGTTTCTTCCCGGGTTTATGTACCTTGGTGGGTTGGACAAGGCTTTGCATCATCCCCGGAAAGATACTCCCAGGTTAAGGATAGATAAGGGTGCTGTTGGTATAGCCGGTGCGCAGACAGGTGTTTATCCCTGTGAAAGTCCCGGTGGCTGGAATATTATCGGCAATTCACCCATCAGCTTCTTTGAGCCCGCAGATACCCCTCCCTTTTTTGCCGGCCCGGGCGATAAAATAAAATTTTACCCTGTTTCAACGATGGAGCATAAATCAATTGCATCGGCTGTTGCGGCAGGTGAATATATTCTTAAAAAGGAGGAGTGTAATGATTGAGGTTATCGAACCGGGTTTGTTTACAACCGTTCAGGATAAAGGAAGGTTTGGATGCCGCAGGCTCGGTGTCCCTTTGGCCGGAGCTCTTGATGCCGGGAGCGCATCTATGGCCAACATGATTCTTGGCAATGATCTCAATGATGCGCTTTTTGAAATAACGTTTTCCGGTCCTGTCCTCGAGTTCAGCTGCGACACATGGGTCTCGGCCGCCGGAGCCTTTATGAAATTATTAATAAACGGAGATTTAGCTTCAATGAACAGGCCGCTGCAGGTGCATAAAGGCGACTTCCTTTCCTTTGAGAAGATCCGGCAGGGAGCAAGAGCTTACCTGGCTGTTGCCGGAGGCATTAAAACCGTTTCCATACTTGGCAGCAGGTCTTTTTTCAAAGGGATAACCCCCGCTTCTTCTCTGCAGGAGGGCTCTCTGCTGCCTGTTGAGCAAACCGACTTTTTGTCTTATGAGCTGGAACACGAATGGATTCCTTACGGCCTAATCCGTTCAACACTTGATGTGTTCAAAGGTCCCGAATTTCATTTTCTTGGAAACAAGGACAAGGAAAAGCTTTTGGATCTGACTTTCACAGTATCTGGAAAAAACAGCAGGATGGGGTATCGCCTCAATGAAAAGCTCTCTGCCAATACACGTTCCATTACCACCTCCCCCGTGTTGCCCGGAACCGTTCAGTACACCCCTGACGGAACGCTGATCATACTTATGAGGGATTGCCAGACTACGGGAGGATATCCAAGAATATTGCAGCTCAGTCAGGAGAGCATTGATATTCTCGCTCAAAAAAAAGCAGGCGATATTGTCAGGTTCAGAGTCAGATAAAAGTTAAAAAGTTCGGTTTTTGTAACCTGTTCTCCTGCCGAATAAGTAATCACACTCAGCTCAATCTCAGATAAAAGTACGGTTTTTACTGCCAGCCTTGCTGCCAGCCGAGTAGTCGCACCCAGGTCAGGTTCAGTTAAAAGTACAGTTTTTACAGCTTGCCCTGTTAAATGAGTAGTCGCTTCCGGGTAAGTCTCAGATAAAAGTCCGGTTTTCACCTTTTGCTTCTATACCCGGTTCATGAGGATTTTTTTGACGTTCGTCCTGTAGTTTTGTTAATTCATTGTGTATGAGGTTCAATTCGCCAAATATTATATCCCTTATTTTCAAATTGTAAGCTACCTGGGTATTTTTACCCTGGGGAATGGTGGTCAATATCACTATTGTTTTTTTACCTGTTGCAGGGAAGTGCAGGATAACCGGAGAAAATTCCGGAATAATTTTTATTTCCCTGTAGCGGACTTATAAATCTTTGAAACCAAATATTTTGCGGTAACGTATATAAAAACAATTAACTTTTTTAAAAACTGGGTAAAAACCCGTAAGCACTAAAAAATTCAACGGGGGAATTGCATAGTTTTCTTTACCTTTTTTCTATATGACGACAATATGAAAAAGTTTTGTCTTATATTCCTTTTTGCCTTTTTTTGGCTTCTGCAGTCCGCAGCCGGACAGGGTACAATTAACCCCGAAGAGTGGGATCACAGGATGAGGATCGAAATAGATCACGGCAAGGTTGATGCAGAGCTGAACGAATTCCCCGTTGCTGTAATGCTTGATGAAAGCAATTTTGACTTTTCCCTTGCCGAAGAAGACGGCAGCGATATTCGCTTTACCGATAAAGGCGGCGAAAACCTGCTCTATTTCGAACGCGAACTCCATGACCAGTCAGGCCAGCAGGCCGTTTACTGGGTCAGGCTCCCAGCAGTAAGCGACACCGAAAACACTGTTTTCTACGTCTATTACGGGAACAGCGAGGTTGAACATGATGGAGCAGATGATTCGGGGAATGTGTGGGATGATAATTTTCAGGCTGTCTTTCATATGGATCATTATGAAGATGAAAGTGATTGGCTTATCAATAATAGTATCTCTGGTTGGTTTGGGAAAAAAATATCAGAAAACAGTCCTTCTCAAGTTCCGGGGAAAATTGGGTTTGCCCAGGAATTTGATGGAAATGATAAAATAACTCTCCAACATCATTCTAGAATTGATATTGATGGAAATTTTGCTATGAGTGTTTGGGTTAAACCTGAAATACAGGAACCCTCGCCCCTTTTGGACGAGGTTGACGGTGCTGTTGCAGCATACAGCCTTCGGAAACTTTGTTCTGAATATAACGATGATGCGGTTAAAGTTCGCCGCTCCAGTGATAATCAAACGCAAGATATTGGTTTCGATGAGTACGGGAATCTGGACATTGATGCTTTACTTGCTTTTGTAGGTGAAAATCATGGTTATGTTGTAACCTGGTATAACCAAAGCGGCAACGGGAAGGATGTAACACAAAATGTGGAAGGCAATCAGCCAATGATAGTTGAAGACGGCGAAGTTTTGATGTCAGACGGCAGACCAATGGTCAGGTTTGACGATAATTATCTGGAAGGTGATGTAGATATGGGAAGCCAGTACCCTGATGCCACACTCAATGCAGTTTGGAGGCAGACAGGAGACGGCACTGCCTCAGAAGTACCTGTTTTTTTGGGTGAGAATGATATTGAAAAAGGGTTAAATATTGGTTATTTATATTTCCCATCATCTGGGCCGTATCCTGAGGTGAGAGAAAATGTTTTAAGGTTATGGGAGTGGCAATATCCTTCTATTGCCGGATATTCAACAAATTTAAAAGTTCAAACAGGAACGTATGAAAATATCGGAGCAGGCAGCTCTGAAATGCAGGTATTCATTGACGGGGATGCTTCAACTGTAAAAACAGATGCCAATGAATTTGATGTTGGAATTGAATATGAAAATACCAACATTACTATTGGTGCAAACGAAGATGGATCAGATTACCTTCAAAATTCGTTTGTTGCCGAAATAGTTGTTTACGACAAAGTGCTTACAACTGAAGAAAGGGAAAAGCTTGAAAGTAACCAGTTTAAGTGTTACGGTTTTACTACCCCTGTAATTGCAGGCAAAGGCCGTGATGCTTATCAGCTGGAATACGATCTTGAAAACTTTATTGGCTACATCAATGGTGATACAATCATTACACCTGCTAATATTGGAGAGTATCAGCATGTAGCAATGACATATGATCAGACTGACCTGAAGCTTTTTATAAATGGAAATGAGGTAAGGTCAAAATCCCTGACCGGTGAAATTTCTACAAACAGTGACGACTTAATAATTGGCGAGCTGTTTGAGGGGATTATTGATGAGGTAAGGGTTTCCAATATAGCCAGATCTGACGAATGGATCCTGGCAGACTACCAAAGCGGAACCGATGATTTGCTTGTATTTGACCTGTCAGGGTTTGATATTGTCGATCCTGGTTCGCAGGAAGCAGGAGAGCCATTTGACATTGATTTAACTAATGCAAGAGATATTTACGGAGATAACCTGGAAGGTGATATTGATGTAACTGTTACAAGCAGTGTTGAAACTGAAGGCGAGGGTGAGAATGGAGTGCTCTATAATGATGAGCTGAACTTCTCAGAAGGAGTGGCAACCATACCCGACATAGAACTTAAAACGGCAGGTGAACATACCCTTACAATAAGTATAGATGGGGTTTCTGATGATGAAACAGTAGATATTGATGTTGGTGCTGCTATTGCACATGCAATTGTGTTTATAACTTCAGAACATACAATTACGGCAAATGACACAACCGAGATCATAACCATTCAGTTACAGGATGAATATGGGAATGAAGCAGTAAGTTCCGGTGAGACAACGATCAACCTGAGTTCTGATCTGACCGGAACATTTCGCAACGAGGCCAATGATGACGACATCACATTTGTCACGGTTCCTGATGAAGTCACGCAGGCGAGTTTCCGGTATACATCTACAGCTGCAGGTAATCATGAACTGTCGGTAACTGATGATGAAGAAATACTGGAAGGTGACACCCAGATCCTTACAGTAAATGCTGATGAACCACATAGAATAGTTTTTATAACTGAAGAGCAGATCGTTTACACTGGTGAAGTTTCAGAGATAATTACAATTCAACTTGAGGATGAATATGGTAATGCTGTTGAAAGCGATGGAGGAACTACTGTCTCACTGGATAATGACACATGGGATGGGGAATTTCTTGATGATGAGGGTAATGAATTAAGCACTTCTAATCAGGTTGAGATTATTGATGGTCACTCTGAAGTTAGCTTTACATATAGGCCTGATGAGGCAGGAACACATGAACTTACTGCAGAAGCATCGGGACTTGAACAGGATACCCATAATCTTATTGCAACTGATCTGAAAACATGGACAGGTGAAGAGTCATCGGAGTGGGATAATGCAGAGAACTGGGATCCTTCAGGAGTTCCCGACGATGAAGTTTACATAAAAATACCGGAAACCTCCAATGATCCGGAAATTTCTTCCAGTGTGACTCTCATTTATCTTGATATAGAGAATAAAGCTGTTTTGACAATAGAAACTGGAGGGGATCTTACAATTAATAGCGGCGGGTGCTTAACTGTTAAGCCGGGAGGAAGCATAACCGCTGATGGTGAAATAATTAATAATGCGGGCCATGAGGGCTTGGTTGTTGAATCCTCGGAAGAGGGTACGGGCTCCCTGATTCTGTCAGAGAGCGGCAATAATGACAATGTTGAGGCTACCGTTCAGCGTTTTATAAAAGGAAATGCGTGGTATATTGTCTCTCCGCCGGTAGCCGGGCAAAGTATATCGGGTTTCATACTTAATGATGACAATGATATTCCGTATAATCCCTCAGGGGGTTATTATGCCATAACTCATTACGATGAGAATCACCCGGATTATAACAATGGTTACTGGGCTGATTATTACCCCGGGGACAAGGAAGGTGATCTTGAGTCAGGCAAATCTTACCTTGTAAGAAGAAGGGATGACGGGGTGCTGACTTTTGAAGGAACACTGCTTAATTCGAATCAGGGGGTGGAAATCAGTGATGAAAAAAGCGGATGGAACAGTATAGGCAATCCTTTTTCATCTTCGTTGAGGGCAAGGGGGGAAAACAGCTTTCTTGAGATGAATGCTGAGCATTTTGAGGAAACGGACCCATTTTATGCCGGACTGTATATTTATGACCACAACCAACCTGATCATTACAGGATACTCAATAACAGCAATCACAGCGAACCTGAAAATTCTGAAGAAAAATCCATAGACCAGGATTATATAAAGCCGGGACAGGGTTTTATAGTCAAAGCAGCTGAAGGTGGAGGCAATGTTCAGTTTACATCCGAAATGCGGGCACACAAGCATAAGGAGGAGGACGGGATAATTTTCAAAAGCCTCAAATCGGATAAGGAGCCATGGCCGACGGTAATACTGGCTGCCTATGATGAAAGTAGGGAGGCTTCCACAGTTATAACTTTCAATGAGAATATGTCAAAAGGTCTTGATGTTACATATGATGCCGGCCTTTTTGGAGGGGACCCGGATTTCAGGCTCTATACAAGACTTGTGGAGGGTGACAGTGGAGTTGACCTTGCTATCCAGTGCCTGCCGGATCATGGTTTTGAGGATATGGTGATTCCCGTGGGGATAGATTACCCGGAAGGCGGAGAGGTAGCTTTTTCAACTCATGTGTTTACACTTCCCTCCGGTGTTGAGGCAGTGCTTGAAGACAGGGAGCTGGATGTTTTCACCGAGCTTGAGGGGGAAGATTATAATGTTAACCTTTCACCCGGCACTGAAGGTGCGGGCAGATTCTTTTTGCATATAAAATCTGAACCACCACTGTACCCCCTGAGGAACCCGCCGGTGAAAACCTGGAAGTTTACGCTGCCGAGAGGGAAGTGTTTGTGAACGGTGTTGTTAAATACGGTACCAGTGCAAATATGTATGACCTTATGGGCCGCAGGGTGAGATCGGTAAACCTTGATCCTTATGTTACAAATTCTTTTCGCATAGATGAGCTCAACAGGGGGTTGTATATAATTCACGTGGTTGATGAAACCGGTATTCAAAAAGCAGAAAGGGTATTTGTAGAATGATATGGTTTTAAAATTTATTGAAAAACAGAAAGAGATATGTCTTATGAAGTGTAAAAACAATAAAGGAAGCGCACAAGACAAAAAGCCGTCCCGCAAAATCTCCCGGAAAGAGGCAATAAAAAAGGTTGGTTACGGTGCTTTTTCGGCCGCTACAATGATGGTCTTGCTGAACAATCCGGCCAAGGCTAACTCCGCTTCTCTTGAGCCTAATACACCTCCCGAATGGGAGGAAGGAGATTGGATTTAAAATCCATCCGGAGCCCTCGATGGCCGGTATACTGAAATATCCGGCCGCGGCGGCAGGCAGATTAATTTTATATATAAGATGAGTAAAAAAGGTTCATCGGTCAGGGTTGTAAAAAAACTGGGTAAAAGCCGCATTGTGTGGTTTGAAGAGAGCAACAGGTGGGTTAAAATGGAGGAGCCTGCATGGTTTGTTTTTTTTAACCATAGCGAAGGAGTTGAAAAGGGTAGCTTAACCGAGATGGTTTCCGGCAAATACGGTTTGCCCAAAAATGAGGCCCTGCGGTTTACAAATGAGATCATTGCCGCTACTGAAAAATTCACAAAGCCTTTTTCCCCAACCGCTGATCAAAAATCACATACATACAGCTTTCCCCCGCACGCGGGTAAAAAGTTTGTTACGCGCTGTTACACAATGAATGGTAAATATATTACCATCTCCTACGGCTCTCGCTTGCTGGAGTATTACATACACCGCTCACTTGCCCATCTTGTTGAAGTTAACCCCCCGTCAATGGCGGTTTCCGGAATTGAGTTGTTTGAGCATGAGGACAAATATGTCCTTCGAAATACTTCCGGCAATTATGGTTGGCATGTTTTCAGCGATGTGGGTTTTTTAAAACACCGTTTGTTTATTGAGCTTTCAAATTTTATTTACAATAAGAGTGAGTCGGACTGGATGTCTTTTGTACATGCTTCTGCCGTGACTGACGGCCATGAGGCTTTGCTGATAACTTCATCAAGCGGTGCGGGCAAAAGCACACTTACTGCACTGCTACAGAGGGGAGAGCTCTTTTTTTTCTCCGATGATTTTGTGCCTGTTGATGCCGGCCGCTGCAGGGCTCATCTTTTCCCGGCCGCCCTCTCGGTCAAGCACGGAGCCTTTGATGTTGTTTCAAAAGTTTATGATAAGCCGGATTATGCCGATGCGGACTACAGGGGAAGCAACGATTCACAGGTAAGGTTCCTTCGTCCTAAAATGCCCGGGGGGAATTTCATTTCGCTGCCGGTTAAAAAAATACTTTTTCTCAGATTTAATCCTCAGGTTGACCTTTATGTAAAAAAGCTGCAGGTAAGCGAGGCTCTTGAAAGGTTTCACGGGGAGGCTTGGGTGTCTCACAATCCGAAGCACGCGAAAACTTTTATTGACTGGTTTATAAACCTGGATTTTTTTTACGTGGAATATGGTAATACGGAAAGGGCTCTTGATTGGGTCAATGGTCTTTTTAAGGTATAATGGACAAAAAACAGACATACTACTGTCATGTCAAGCATAGTATGACGTAAATAAAAAATGTTGTATCTTTACCAAAAAACGCCATGGTAAAGTACAAAGTAACCTTAACAAAAGAAGAAAGAGAAACACTGATGGCTAATACCA
>PWHJ01000153.1 GCA_003554865.1 Bacteroidota bacterium
ATAGCCAACTCGGCCTGAGGTGGTATTGAAGTAGGATTGTTTTCACTATACTCAATCGCCTCTTCTATTAGCTCCGGATCCATTCCAACTTCCTGCGGGCTTACCCGTTTCCAGTTATCAATCCCCCTTTCAGGGAAATATCTTTCAACCGGGTTGCCATCAGGTGTCTCTTTCAACATTTCATGTGAAATATTTCCTGCTGTCAAAGACAGGAAAGGAAAAAACAACACCGTTAAAACGGTTACTTTGCCTAAAAAATGTTTGTAAATCATAATCCCAGTTTTAATTGTTTGCTTTATACAATTTCCACCGCCGGTTTATAAAACAGTAAATCACTGAAAAAGGAAAGCTTTCGGCTGCACTAAACTGAAGACGGTAAAACAGGTCACACCGCTCCAAATTTAAGGATATTGCAGGGTAAGTAACACCGGCCATCACAAGCTTTTAAAAATATTAGCCAGACGGTAAGCTTAAAATTATAAAAAATAAAAAAAAATACCATCTTACATATTGGTGAAAAGAATAAAATTTTAATAGCTTTATATTTGATTATTTGCTGAATGGCAGTAAACAAACGAGCCCCAGGAGATATTAATTGCTAACTACACTTTGCAGGTATGAACCCCCATCAGCCTTTGGCAGACAAAATAAGATGAACAAACATGGGGGTTGACCTGCGGTCGATTTCACATGTAAACAAATCATTTTTAGGGGTCTTTAATGTATGTGAAATTCATACGACCAAAAGAGATGAAATTAATAGACATACTATAATAACTTATTGAAAATTAGTTTAATTAACTTTGTTTGTACGCATGAAGATCCTCCTGACAGGCGCAACGGGGTATATTGCAAAAAGGTTGCTTCCCGTATTAATCTCCGGGGGACACGAAGTTGTCTGCTGCGTCCGGGACAGGAGAAGATTTGACCCATCACAATACAACTCCGCCGGCATAAGGGTAATTGAAGTTGATTTCTTAAAAAAAGAAACCCTCACCTCCATCCCAAATGACATTGAAGCCGCTTACTACCTTATTCATTCTATGGCCTCGACAAGCGGTGATTTTGAAGCCCTTGAAAAAAAATCGGCTGAAAATTTCGTCCAACACGTAAGTCAAACCCAGGTAAAACAGGTTATATACCTGAGCGGTATTGTCAATTACGAAAAATTGTCAAAACACCTTCAATCCAGAAAAAAGGTAGAGGATATTTTAAAAAAGGGGAGCTTTCACTTAACCACTTTAAGATCGGGAATTATTGTAGGCTCGGGAAGCGCTTCATTTGAAATTATTCGCGATATTGTCGAAAAGCTCCCCTTTATTGTAGCACCAAGATCTATCAATTCCAGGACACAGCCAATAGCAATCCGTAACGTTCTGCATTATATGAAAGGTGTTCTGATGAACGAAAAAACTTTCGGGGGAAGTTTTGATATTGGAGGACCTGAGATACTGACATACAAAGACATGCTGCTTCAGTTTGCAAAAGTGCGCAACCTGAGACTCAAGATTTACACCATCCCTTTTTGCCCCCCACAACTGACATCAAATTTGCTTTATTTCATAACATCCACATCATTCAGCCTTGCCAGAAATCTTGTCGAGAGCATGGAGGTGGAAGTGGTTTGCGGGGAAAACAATCTGAAAAATATCATCCCCGTTGAGCTTATCCCCTACAAAGAAGCTGTTAGCCTGGCATTCGACAAGATACGTCAGGAAGAGGTGATCTCCAGCTGGACAGATGCTATAACAGGAAGCAACCTGGAAAAGGGAATATCGCGCTTTATTAACATGCCTACCCACGGATGCTGTGTTTGCAAGTATTCCCGTTCCATAACCGATGAAGATGCAGTATTTGATAAAATATGGTCAATAGGCGGGAAAACAGGATGGTACCATGCAAACTGGCTATGGAAAATAAGGGGAATTATTGATAAGCTGTTTGGCGGCGTAGGATTGCGCAGGGGCAGAAGAAGCGGCACAAGCCTTTTCCCGGGCGATTCTCTGGATTTTTGGAGAGTATTGCTGGCCGACAGGGAAGAGAAGCGCCTGCTTCTTTATGCTGAAATGAGGCAACCCGGTGAAGCATGGCTTGAGTTCAAAGTAAGTGACAACATCCTTTATCAAACCCTCTCTTTCAGGCCGCTAGGTATATGGGGCAGGATATACTTGCTTGTAACCTACCCCTTTCTGATCTATATTTTAAGGGGTATGATTAAAAAAATAGCCGGACCCAATCCAAATAAAAAAAATAAGAGGCAGCTCTGTAAAAACCCAACCGTTGATGGCAATAAAAAGCCTGATTCTTAAAAAACAGCCATACAGGCTTATCAATTACTAACTGACCTGATTAAGGGGATAACCCAAAGCCTCTCTTTTTTGCCAAAAAAAGCAGGACCAGGCTTACAATTTTAAACATTACGATAACCATTGAAGTTTCAATAAGTCCCAAAACAGGTAATAGTATAACACCTCCGATTATGCCTCCAAGCCATCCCCCCATAAGATCGGAACTATAAAGCAGTCCGGCCGTACCGCTTAAATTGGACGAAATCTTTAAATACTCCCTGTTTGCAAGGGGAAATTCCCCTCCAACAAGAATTCCCGAAATAAAAGAAAGCAGAAGGAATATTGCCCGCAGCAGATAATCAAACCAGGTATATACAAGAAGGTCTCCGGCCCTGAGGAAAATCCAGGGCAAAAGGAACGCAAATACAATAACAGCTGCTTCAAGTTTAACAAGGGCATTAAATGAGGCATCTGACCTCTTAAGATAAGCCCCCATCCATAATCCCCCGGCCATCACCCCGGCCATAAAGGCAGTCACCAGCAAACCCAGCCAGTAAAAAACATATCCGAAAATCACCTGAAATGCAAAGATCAATATCAGATCAAAAAGCATTCCGGCAAAACCGGTGGAGAATATGGACAAAGAAAGTGCCGGTTTCAGAGGATTTTTGAGACGAGAGGAGACCAATAAAAAAATCATTAAAAAAACAGCCAATACACCCCCCGCCCCAAATAGGTTAATCCTTTCAATCTCCCTGAAAAAATCATTAAACGAAGGGGAAAACTGTTCATTCCAGTAAATAAGACTATAAAAAACACCGAATGGTTCAAAATCGCGGTTCACCTCATCGGTCCCCCCTTCAATATTGGACATAAACCAGTCCACCCATCTGGGATGAAGCCTGTATTCAAGATGCCCTGCTGTTATCAGACTTAATTCCAGTCCACGCTCCTCAATCCTGTCAGTCATTTCAGGAACACCCGCCTCAGTAACTTTATCTGAGCGGGAAGCCAGATAAAAGTTTTTGCCGTCACCGGGGATTACCCTCACATAAGGAAAGACCTCTTCAAGTGTGTTGAGCGCCAGCATATTTATATCAACCAGCTCCTTACTCAAATAAGTCAAAGAACCGGGAAGTGCAAATACCAGCACCCCGTCGGATGTAAGCCTCTCTTTGGCAAGTGAGAAAAACTCGCCCGTAAAAAACCTGTTTGCCTGCAATGTTGAAGGATCGGTAAATCCGCTTAAAATAACATCATACTCCCGGGGCGTCCTTTGAAGGAAAAACCTGCTGTCTTTATCTTCGATGTTTACACGGGGGTCTTCAAATTCTTCCTCTGTAAGGGGGGTTGAAAACTTTTTCACAACTTCAGGTATTAACGGGTCAACCTCGGTGTAATCAACCGTCTTTACATCATGCTTTAAAACCTCGTTTATAACACCACCGGGGCCGCCGCTGAGGATCAGTACATCCTTCGGAGAAGGGTGGGAAAGCATCGGAAAATGAACAAATTCCTCTATATAAACCACATCAGGGTTGGGTGCGGTAATTGCCGGAAGTCCATCAGAATAAAATGTATATTCACCCTGCCTCTCGGTTACAACTATATTACCGTACTGGGAATTTGCGTAATGAACCGGATTTCGGTCTTGCCACTGCCGCTCTACCGAATAAAGATGTAACTTCTCTGCACCGGGTCCAAACAAAAGAAAAGCGGTTGCAACCAAAAGGGCGGCAACTGAGAAACCCGCTATCCTGGCCAAAGAAGGCTGCCTTTGCCGGAAAGGCTCCAGCAAAATCAGACAAACCACAAAATTAAGCAGGGCCAATACCAGGGCCATTTCAATTGAATTGAGAAAAGGAATGAAAAGATAAGTCAGCACAACACCGCCGAAAATAGTTCCCAGTGTTTCAAATATGTAAACCCTGGTAATGCTGAAAGCACCTTTTTTTCCTTCTGAATCACTATTAGGGCTGGCAGTTGTACCTGAACCTTTCCCGTTATTGCCCTTCTCATGTTCAGGGTTTGTTCGCAAACCGTCCTCACCTTCAGTAACTCCCTTGCCGGAGGGTTTCTCCTGCGTACCGGATGGCGGGGACAAAGAAGAATAAAGGGAATAAATCTTGCATCCGGCCGTGAACAATGCACCATG
>PWHJ01000158.1 GCA_003554865.1 Bacteroidota bacterium
ATACTGTATTGTTTGTTATCCGGACAAACAGCTACGAAAGATTTCTTGAATATGCATCCGAATATGGTGATGTTGAAGATCATCTTTATTTAGTAGTTGATCGCCACAACCATTTCCTTGATAACAACAGGGATATCCCCCGCCCAATTTTAGACCGCTCCGTTTTGATTGACAGAGAAAACAAGATCAAGCTAATCGGGCCTCCTTATGCTACTCCGGAAATGGCGGAACTTTTCTATCGGGTTGTTGAAGGAACAGATTTACTTGCAGGTGAGACATCCGGTAGCCCCATTATTGAATTTGACAGGGAGACCTATGATTTTGGCGAGATTCCGGTTGAAAGTATTTCCGGGCCAGGGGAGATAGAGTTTATTTTGTACAATAGAGGATCAAAACCATTAGTGCTGACAAATGTTGAATCGTGTTGCGGCACAAGGGTTGAAAGCTATACAAGAGCACCAATTTCCCCCGGTGATTCCGGTTATGTCAGGGCTAGTTCGCGGTTGCCAGCCCGTCCCCAGGTAATAAATCATACGGTTACCGTGCATTCGAATGATAATAACAGGGGAAGAGTAGATCTGCGCATCAGGGGTACTGTTAATTAACTGGTAATGATACCTGAAATACAGAATGTTATTGAAAATAATATGCAAAAAATTGTTTAACCATAAGGGAAAAAAGGAAGAGGAAGCTCTCAATGATTTTACAACCAAAACTTCCTCTTCCGGCCTCCCTTTAAAACATAAAGGAGGTAGCTATGCCGGGAGACAAATAAGTTAGAGCAGGTGCGCCCTGTTCATTTTATTCAATAATTCTCAGCTTTAGTAAAAGCTGTAGTGTTTATCTTCCGTCTTCCTTATCATCGAAGAATCCAATGATAAGTAAAAATAATAAAATTAAAAATAAAATGCTATGAAAAAGTTAATCTCAATATTTGCTACATTATTATTCTTTGCATCAGTAACAGTCTTTACTCTGCCAATGATGCAAAACGATGCCAATGCCGACCTTTCCTTAACAGAAAAAATTACTATCATGGCTGATGCCGGTGATGGTGGCAATGGAGATGAAGATGGTTCAGTTGAATGTCACTGTACTTATTGGTTTTTCGGAAGAAATTGTAAAGCATCTGGTGCCAGTCAATTTCACTGTAGAACCATTGACCCTGATTCTTTAGAAACATGTCGAATGTATGACAACGACTGCTAATACTGTTTCTATAACCCCTTGAAAACTGATGCCACAAAGCTTGTTTTCAAGGGGTGTTTATTATTTTTTTAAGAGTAAAGCACAATGAAAAAAACTATATTCATTTTAATTATTTCAACCTGTTATATTGGATGCAAGGTTGATGATTATTACAGGCATTTTGATGCTGACAATATATCTGAAAAAAAAATTCAGATAGAAACCGTATTATTGGATTCAATTATTCTCGACAGTGTAAATACCTCTCATGTTGGTTTTGTATCTATACAACAGGATTCCATATTTTTCATCGACCAGATTTTGTGCAAAGTCTTTTCTTTTGGTTATAATGGGGAGGCCTTTTCAGAACACCTGGGAATTGGAAGAGGGCCAGGTGAGTTTACCCATGATTATATTGAAACCTACTGCAAGTTACCAAACGGGGATCACCTATTTATAGGGTCTTCCTTTGACGTGCACCTATTCAATCAAAACTGGGAAAGATTAAAGAGGCTCACAATGGACTGGCAGTCCAGCGTAAGAGACGTTCACCCGGTCAATCCCTCCCCTGAGGAACACTTCATGCTTTATACTATGGAGTATACAAAATTTATTGTCAGACCCACATCCAATAATGAGGTCATTTTGCCGATATTTTCTCAGCATCAGTATTTTAATCCATGGACTAAAAGATATTACAAAGAAGGAAGGATAATGGCTTTACTGGATTTAGAAAGTGGCAAAGTGACCAAAATATTTGGCAGACGATCTCCGGAATATCTCAATTTTGAGTTCGTGGGTCACCATTCCTTCTTTTCTTTCGATATTGATTCAAACGACAATATATACATAGCTCATGAGATAGATTCTCTTATTTATGTTTATGACAATGATCACAATCCATTATACACGTTTGGATTCTCAGGAAAGAATATGGATACCGGTTACCAGGAATTTGCGAATTTTTCAATGGAGCATTTAATGAAATTATATAATGAAGACAGGCCAGCGAGAGGTTGGTACAATGAAATTGAATATTTCGAGGACCACGACATATTGTTTCGAAGCTATAAAAAAGGAGCCCATTCACAAAATGACGGACTGCAGATATATCAAAACAATGTGTTAATCGGTGACATTAATGTTCCAAAAGATTTTACTGTAAAGGGTTATATTGAACCTTATTTTTATTCCGGAGCTTTTATTGATGTGCAAATAGGGGAAATTAAACTATACCGGTTCGAATTGCCTTCAGTCATAAACTAAACGAGAATAATTTTCAAAACAATCATTTTGAGAAATTAAATTTTTATAAAAGTTTCATCAGCATTTGACAGCCAAAATAATCTTTCCATGAAAACTATGTTTTTATTTCTATTTATGTTTTTTTTAATAAACAGTTTAAATGCCCAGCTGGTAATTGAAGGCATTGTTGTAGATAAAGAAACTAATCTGCCACTTCATGGTGCAACGGTTATTATAAAAGACAAAAATATTGGAACAACAACTGATGCTGACGGGTATTTCAGGTTGAGCCTGCACGATGTGGATGTCCATGATACAATAGTGGTTAGCTATCTCGGCTATTACCAGTTTCTAAGTCCAGTATACAACTTAAGTGAAAATATTATAAAATTGGTGGTAAGGGATTTTACATTTGATGAAGTTACCGTTAAGCCTTCTTTTTCAAATTTAAAAGACCTGATGGAGAAGGTTGTCAGAAAATATAACGAAACCCGCCGGGAGGATCCTCATATAGCAAAGTCGCACTACAGGGAAAAAGCAATATTCGATGACAAATTTATTATGTATAACGAAAGTCTGGGATACTCTTTATTCCTCGGTGAAAGAGATCGTGTTGCCCCATTGGCAAATTACAAGTTTATATATGAAAACACCAGGATCAGTAAACATTCTCCCGAATGGGAGCCTGCAGGTACTGCTTACTGGGAGAGGATTCCGTTAGGAGGGACAATTCCACTGAATGTTTTCAGATACTTTGAAACTAACGGACTTCTGGAAAATCATGATTTTGAAAAACTAATTTCTTTTCCTAAATACAGATACCGTCTGGATTCAACATATTATATTAATAACCAGCTTGTTTACCGGATAAATTTTTCTCCTACAATATTTAACTTAATAGACAGGAAAGAGGGAACAATAGATGTTAATACGGCAAATTTAAATATTCTGAAAATAGATTATTCAAGTTCAAATATATGGAGCACACTTTATCATGACAGGGTTGAAGGAAGAGTTGTTTTTGAATTCCAGTATTATAACGACCAACCATATCTGTCAAATTCAGCGGTATATTATGAGGAAAAAGGATATACCCATGAGGCAGAATTTAATGTGCTGATTCAAAAATTTGACCGGTTTGAGGTGGAAGACGAAGATTTCTGGAATGTGCTGTATCTTTCCGATTACCCCTTTATTTCATATAATAAAAAAGAGTGGGAAAAATATAATGTCCAGCCTGACGAAAATATTGAAAAAGTAACCAATGATCTTAGAGTAAAAGGACAAGATTTAACCAGCCAGTTTGAAGAAAATTCAGGAGAGTGGTATATCAAACCGTATGGAAGTACTTTAAGCAGAATTGAATCCGGCAGGGAAATTCTTAAAACCCTTAAACAATTTTTCTGAACTTTTCTGAAACAAATTACAGGTGAAAAGGATAATAATTTTGTCAAATTGTTTCCATGCAAGCAAATATTGGTGAAGATGTTGACTGGTCTGAGAGACAATATTTTTTGTACTTTGGATTTCAGAAAATTTTTGCTGGCTACGGCAAAGCAATTTTTTTTTAAATATTTTGAAAAAAGCAACTAATTTTTTAGTTTTGAATTGTAATCTCCTTATTTTAAAACCTGAAGGTTCGATACTTTTAATTAATTGCCATGGAAAACCTTAAGATAATCGTCTGTTTTTTGATATTGATTGTAAGTGGTTGTAAAAGCACCGGTTATGATAATGAAATAACAAAAGGAATGGAACAATACAGTTAATTTAGAAGATGAAAAGCCCGGTTTGGAAAATTAATGTGGGTAAATTGTTGAACGGTACGGTTGTTATGTGTTTTACGATTTTTCTCTGTCGTGATCACTTTTGAAAATAAAATCAAAATGGCAAAATATATACCGATTTTATTTATTGTACTGGCTGGCTGCGAAAAAGCTGTCACAGAAGGTAAATACAAAATAATTG
>PWHJ01000121.1 GCA_003554865.1 Bacteroidota bacterium
AAGAAAATAAATTTGAGACTTTAAAATCTTCACGAGTTAATTGCTTAGTCAAAGCAGAATAATAAGACGCATCAGTAGATGGTTTTCTTGTGCGATTGTCAAGAAAAAAGTGATCCAGTCGCCAGGAAAAATTTGATCCACCAACGCCAGGAAAAAAGTGATCCACTTTAGGGTTAACGCTGGAAAAAAAGTGATCCACCTCCGTTGCTGGCAGGGTGGTACCCCCCTACCCCCTAGGGGGTAGGGGGGTACCAAAATATGCCATTTGTTCTTCTTCCTCTTTTATCTGAAATATCCTTCTTGAATTAACCTTTTTCTTAGCTGTTCATAAATGTCTTGCTCTGTATAATCGCGCATGTAACCTTCATCATCTATGACCGGATGACCGTATTCTCTTAGAAACTCCTTTTCGAGGCTTTCCGGAATTGAAACCCACATTCCTTCTAACAAAACTCTTAAGTATTTTTTATTCAGGATCATCTTGTTCCTCCTTTTTACTTAACTTCGAATTCTTTGCATCATCTGATAATGCCTGCTCTAAACGATAGGATTCTTTGACATTCATGTTCAAAATGTGTGAGCGGAAGGTTATCCGGTCGATTAGAGCTGCAACCATGATTTCGTTTTCAAATAAGTCTGTCCAGGATGAGAATTCTAAGTTGGTGGTTATTATGATACTGGCCCTTTCGGAGCGTTCCGAGATTACCTGAAAAAGCATCTCGGATTGGTGTCGGTTAAAGGTAAGGTAACTGAGTTCGTCAATTATGAGTAAATCAACCTTGGAAAGACTGTTTTCCAGCTTAGACAGCCGGTGAAATTGCAAGGCTTCCGCCAGCTCGTTGGCCAAGTTAACCGCTGTGTAGAACCTGACATTAAAGCCAGCATAGCAGGCCTTCATCCCAAGTGCGATGCTCACGTGAGTTTTACCAGAACCAGGATTTCCAATCATTACCACATTTTGTCTCTTGCTGATGAAATCACAAGAGCCAAGCTCAGATATGAAAGACTCAGATACATGCTCAAGTCTGTTGTAATCAAATTCCTCCAGGGTCTTCATAAAGGGAAACCGGGCTTTTTTGATCCGGCGCCTTTGGCCAGCTTCTTGTCGCTGCAATACTTCAATTTTCATGATCTCGCACAAAAATTTGTCATAACCGTCACCGGGTGCCAGCTGCCTGATAACATTCTCATAATTCGGGAAGGTCGGTGTGCGCAGTTGCTTGGCATATAGCTTGATGGATTCTTTGACCGGGTTTATCTCGCCTGAATTGATTTCGTTCATAGTACAGCCCCCTTGTTCACCAGGGCATCATACTTTTCAAATTGGGGCTTTGCTACCTGGATGTCTGTCTTAGGGTATATTTTGACCGGTTCATTTACCGGGATCAGATACGCCCGCACCTGCTCTACAGATAGCTCAGACGTCCTGATGCGGTCAATGGCACTTATGACTTCGTCCTCACCATAGTCAATACAGAGCCGCAGCAGTTTAACCATTTCCCTTGGCCCAGACAGCCGCCGACCCGCCTGAAGCAATCTAGCCGATACATTATCCTTAACCGGCTTTGCATTGAATGCACTGCGGGGGCGACTCTCAATTAATTCGATGTAATGTTCAAGGTGGTATTTTGTTTTGCCTTTTTCGTAACAGCGGGGGTATCTGGCTATCTCAACATTGCGGTAAACCATGGTTACTTCGTTGCCGTAGCCTTTGACGCTGACTTCTTTTCCAACATACTTTACCGGCACTGAATAGTTGTTACAATCAAATCTTACGGTCGAGTAATCATCCACTTTTGCAGTGAGGGTCTTGCTTGGATCAAAGCGATAGCGGGGTAGCAAGGTCATCCTGGCTCTTGAAGTTAGGGCCATTTCACCAACTAACTGATCTCTGCCGAATATTTTATGCTCACGGTATTTTAGGCACCGCTTAAGTATCTCAGCGTTTAATTCGTCTATGGTGTTAACTCTTGGTATAGGTACAAAAATATTGCGCCTAACAAGGCCCACCAGGCCCTCAACAAGACCTTTTTCGTGTGCAGCTGAAATATTGGTAAATTCACATTGGAAGGCATAATGGGCCGCTAAAGCCTTGTAACGATCCTGGACAATGGCGTGGGTACCAAAGCCTTCTTTTACTGCCACTTTTGCATTATCAAAGATTATTCGTTTTGCAATACCCTGGAAAAACTCAAAGCCTTCAATCTGAGCCTCAAGAAAGCTTTCTTCGTTTTGACGATAAAATGCCATGCAAAATATATCGGCACTGTAACATTCCCGCATACAAAACAGGTTTACTTTGCTTTTTTTGCCAGCAAGGTAGATTGTGGCTTGCCCCCAGTCAATTTGTATTGCTTCACCAGGGTCATAGGACAGAGGAATATATGCCTTTTCTCGTTTGTCTTTAAGTATTGCCACAATCTCGCGTATGGTTGATTCACCACCCTTAAAACCTTTTTCAGCTACAAGACGATCATAGATCCGCTTGGCCGTGTGTTCTTGCTTCTTTATGCCTTCATCCTCATCAACAGCAAAACATTCCTTAATAAATTCCATAACTTCTTCGGTTACAACATGCCTCTGCCGGCCGCTGACCCCTTGACGCTCCCAAGGCACTTGGGAACCTTCAAAATATTTCTTAACTGTGTTGCGCGATACTCCAAGTATCCTGGAAATCGCTCGTTGTGATTGCCCTTCGTGTTCATGTAAATACCGAATCTTTTCGTAAATATCCACTTCAATCATCATCCTTTCCCTCCCTGTACAGCGGTGGCCATTCTTTTCTAACTATACAGGTTTCTTTTTAGGAAGTGGATCACTTTTTTCCTGGCGTTTCTCCTATTTTTGGATCACTTTTATTATAGCGTTTATACTTGAATACGTTACTGTGGATCAAGATTCTTCCTACGCAAGTCTGCTAAAAAAATTCAACTGCTAGGGTACCCCTCTACTTCAACTCAATTTAAAAAGGGCCAACAGCGCTTGAAAGTTGATAATAAACATGGAGGAGGTCAGTGGCTTATCCTAAATGATAACGGAAGCATTGAAAGAAGAGTGTTTAGAGTTTTGGGGCCCGGGTTATATCCTATATCATTGAATAACTCTTCTTGATAAATACTTTTGGCCTGCATGAATAGTCTAAATAAACGAGCACTTTTTTAATGTTCGCCTCCTTTTGCCAAGTATAAAGCATAGGGAATGGCGTGTCGGGCTACTTCAAATTCGTGGTACACTTCTGCCGGTATATTCACATTAATTTCGTAAAGCCAGAATTTAAGCGAGGGTTCCAACCCAATATCCAAAGCAACTTCGTTTATTCTGACTCCCAACAAGTTTTGAAAGTAGCTAGCAAAAGTAAGAGCGAATTTATTCAACCGATGGTTAAAAATTTCAAAAAGCTCCTTCCGGAAATTATTTTTAAAAAAATATTCCCAATCAGACATATGCCCTCCCTGGTCCCGGTTAGTTACTACAGAAGTCCGGGGACCTATTCTGGTGTAAGTTTTGGCTACGTTCCACTCTCCGCTCCCGTTCTTCATAACATGAATTCTTAGATCAAAGGGATTACCTTCTCTGGCTCTGCTGTTTATATAACGCTGCACCATAAAACCTTTGCCTAAAATTTTATGACAAAAATTTTCAAATTGGGTTTTATTAAATATTTGACTATTATTATTGACATTGATTAAATATTCTTCATCTCTCTTTTCTACATAAATTATATTTTGGCCATATGAACCAGATACCGGCTTTAGGATAATTTTTTTATAATCTTCCAAAAAAGCATAAATAGTGCTTAAATTATCAGCTTTGGCATAGGGAACTAAGCAATCTCTAAAGTCCCCTCCCTCCTCTACAAGTTGGTAAGCCTCCAACTTGCTCATAGATCCCCCTTTCCGTTCATTAGTAGTCGGTATATTGCGGAGCTCGTGGTACGCATATTCTAAGAGATCCATGGTTTGCTCGTTAAAAAGCCTTTCCGCGCCTTTTAAAGATCTTACCCCTTTTAACATCAATCGATCATATATTACATCAGGATAATTTACGGCATAAGGCTGCCATTCGTTATCAACCAGGAAGTAACCTTTGATCTTTTTGCTCTTGGCATCTACATTTCGGGGAGTAAAATAAAAAAAATTTACTCCTTCATAACACGCCACATAAGCACAAGTTTCTTCTAGTAAGCCCGCATCCTCGTTACCTCTAAGCATACCCACGGTTATTTGGTCATGGGCAGAAAAATAAGCTAAGTTTTTACTACTCACTAGCTTGAGACATTCTTGAATTTTTTTCTTCCATTCTTCAAATGCTTCTTCCAAAGGAAAATAAAGATCTATTGTGGCCATAGACAACGATTCCTGCAAATTCTCCACATGAGTCTTTAATACCAT
>PWHJ01000045.1 GCA_003554865.1 Bacteroidota bacterium
GCCTCCGGCTTCCTTCAGATTCCACCTCGCGATGGACACCCTTGCCTTTGGCTAATGGTTGGCGACTACAAACCCCCATAGTGGACTTTCACCACCAAGTTATAGGTCATGCACGGCACACAAAAAAAGGCCCGCTTGTATTAAGCAGGCCTTGATATTTTTATAACAAATTCTAAATACTAAATATCTCCGGGTGGCAAACAGTGCTTAACACAATGGTTGATTCCATTGTGCCACCACCAGAAGTTATACATGCGAAACTGTGTAGTCATATTGAATGCTGTTCGGGCGAATTAATCACTTTAGACTAAATGGCCCGTTATAATAATGCAAACATATGTATTATTTTAAAATTGCAAACGCATTAAAATTATTTAACTCTTTTCTACCCAAATTTCAAGTATTCAAACTGTCAGGGAAGGCAGTTTTTACCCACCTTATCAGCCGGTTGCAAATATTAATCGAAAGACTCACTCAAAGTGCTGTTTATTTTAAATTCCGTCTTTTTTTACTGTTGAAGCTAAATCACCAACAACAAAAACTCTTAAAAATCATCTTGTGAATAATCTATATTAATAAAAGTTGCTGGAAAAAACAACGAAAAGCATTGGCTTTCCCGATTTGTATGAACAGCCCAAAAACCTTTTAATAACCTTAGAAAGCCATCTATTCATGGTCAATGCCATTCAACGCCCGCTTCCTTGCTTGGATTTAAGCTCCATAAGCGTGGGAAATGCCCGTTTTAAGTCATGTTCTGTTACCACCAGAGTGATTTCATTGGAAGTGGATATTACCTCACAAACATTTATACCGGCCCATGCAAGCTGCTTTAAAATAAAGTAGTAAACCCCATATATTTCGGTGTTGCTGGAAGGAAGTTGCACGGTAATGGATGAAAGGGAAGACTTGAAACCCATGCGTTTTTCATTTTTGAATATTTCCTGTATCGTCTCATCAAGCTTGCTGCTTGCCACAAGGGTGGTTTCAAAAACTCCCCGGGAAAAAGTATAGAAATGATCCTTTTTCCCGTCAATCTCATCCAGAAGTTGCCTTTGGCAACGATCCAGATTTCCGGAATTTTCAAAAGTATGGTCGCTCAACTCCGATCGAACAATGATATCTCCCAAAGATTGCATAAAGGACCGGATCCCTTTGCTTATTTTGATAGATGGCTCAATGGGCCTGCGGTTGACAGCCATAATAATGGCGTTTTCCTGGACGTCCTTTTTGGTCAGCTTTTCAACTTCGGGTTTAATATGGCGGGCCAGGGCTGACACATTGATCAGGTTTTCATTGAGTGCCTCCTCAAGGTAAGGAGAGTTCACCAGAATAATTTCTACTGCTTCCGTAATATACATAAGTTAAATATTTAACACAAAGTTACAAAAACGTACAATTTGTTAATAAATTATGTCACTAATAGTGAGAGGTATTTCTTTGCATAAAAATAGCGGAAATGAAAATTTTGAAATTTGGTGGCACCTCATTGGGCAACGCACAACGGATAAAGCAGGCTGCAAAAATAATCAGCTCTGAAGCTCATTGCATTGTAGCTTGTTCTGCCATGGCAGGAGTAACTGACACTCTTTTGAGAATCTCTGAATATCATAAAAAGGACAACTTAGAATGCATAATAGAAAAAAAGGCAGGGCTCAGGCAGTTTTTCGAAGAAATTTGCCGAGAACTATTTCGGGAACAAGCGTGGGTTTCGGAAGCACGAGATTTGATTGCATTTCATTTCGAAGAAATGAGCCAATGGCTCGAAAGTCCTTTTAAGGATGGAAAAGAGAAGCAGCTGCTTTCTTATGGGGAGATAATCACCAGCAAGCTTTTGGAGTTGTATGTTAAGATGAATTTCGATCGGGAAGTGAGATTGCTGGACGCATTAAAGTTTTTGCAATTGAACGAAGCAGGCGAACCATCAATCAGCGGTATCCGACAACAGTTAGAAAAACATTATGGCCCGTTAGGCAGAGGACGATACATAACGCAGGGATTTATTTGTCTGAATCATAGTGGCGAAATAAGTAATCTGCAAAGGGGGGGCAGTGATTACACGGCCACATTATTGGGTGCAGCCTTTAACTCTTCATCCATTGAGATATGGACTGATGTAGATGGATTAAGAAACAACGATCCAAGGTTTGTGGAAAACACCATGCTGGTAAGGAGGATATCTTTTGCTGAAGCGGCTGAGCTAGCCTATTTCGGGGCAAAAATATTACATCCTTCCTGTGTATGGCCTGCTTCAAAAAAAAACATTCCCATTTTTCTTAAAAACACCTTGAACCCCAATTCTCCGGGAACTATAATATCAGGCACTGTGGGGGCTTCGCACATCCGTGCCATTTCTGCCAAAGATGGGATTAGTATGATCAGGATACAATCGGCCAGGATGCTAAACGCCTATGGATTTTTAAGAAAGGTCTTTGAAGTCTTTGATAAATGGAAAACCCCTATCGATGTGATCACCACCTCAGAAGTTTCCGTATCTCTCACTATTGATAATCCATCTTATCTGGAAGAGATTACGGAGTCCTTGCAAAGGTTCGGGAAAGTGGTTATTGAGCGGGATCAGGCCATTCTTTGCATTGTTGGGGATGTGCTGGCCTGCCAGCAGGCTTATGCTGGCCAGGTCATGAAAGCCTTAAAGCCTTTCCAGATAAAAATGTTATCCTTTGGAGGCAGCCGCAACAATCTCACTATCGTTTTACCTGGCAAAGAAAAAAAGGGTGCACTCCAGGCCCTCCAACAGCAGCTATTTTTACAAACCCCCAATCCATTATTTGTATAAACCGAATTTTTAAAGCATAATCTAATGAAACTGCCAAAAATAGACATGATACCTACCCCTTTCTTTTTATATGATCTTTCCTTGCTGGAAGAAACCCTTCATCAGGCAACAAAAACGGCCTCCGAATATGGTTACATCCTGCATTATGCTATGAAGGCCAACCACGAACCGATAATAGCGCAAACAATAAGCAGGTATGGACTAGGTGCTGATTGCGTGAGCGGAAATGAAATCAGGGCAGCTCTAAACAGCGGATTTAATCATGATTCAATCGTCTTTGCGGGGGTTGGTAAAACAGATGAAGAAATTTCCCTGGCTCTGAAAAAAAATATTTATTGTCTTAACTGTGAATCACTTGAAGAATTAAAAGTGGTGGGATCAATCGCTGCGGCCATGGGGAAAGTGGCAAGGGTGGCTCTTCGAATCAACCCTGACATTAACCCTCAGACCCACAAAAATATCACTACCGGCAGCAAAGAGAACAAGTTCGGGATCAATGAAATAGATTTGCAGGCAGCCCTGGACTTTTGTCATAATAAGCCATCCCTTGAGTTCATGGGCTTGCATTTCCATATCGGATCCCAGATATTATCACTGAACCCCTTTATTGACCTTTGTCAAAAAGTCAACCATATCTGGAAGGACTTTTCTATTGAAAAATATGGTGGCCGCATGCTAAATTTAGGAGGTGGTTTAGGAATTGACTATTCAAACCCGGACAAAAACAACATCCCGGACTTTGCCACCTTTTTTAATGTCATTTCCGGTCATTTGCAAATCCCCGCCCATGTTAAGATCCATTTCGAACCGGGGCGAAGTTTGGTTGGGCAATGTGGCAATTTAATTACCCGGGTTCTCTATGTAAAGCCAGGCAATATAAAAAAAATGATAATCCTGGATGCCGGTATGACTGAGTTACTTCGCCCGGCTTTGTATCAGGCAGTGCATAAAGTGGAGAATTTAAACGCTAAGCGTTCGGCAGGTCTCTATGATGTAGTAGGACCCGCGTGCGAATCCAGCGATGTCTTCGCAAGGGATATCTATCTGCCTGAAACGGCCCGTGGAGATCTTTTAGCTATCCGCTCCTGTGGCGCTTATGCTCAATCCATGTCCTTAAAATACAATCTTCGGAATGAAGCAGGGGCTTACATGTATCGTTCTTATGAAAAACAACCCACTTTTTTCCCTCTGGAAGGGGTTAGCCAACATTAAAAATGCAACGAAAAAGATCCGAATGATAAGCCTTTTTCGAATATGCCTCATAATCAGCAACTACAAACTCACACCGTAAACTTTCACCACCAAATATTAACAGTCAAGCAAGGCAAAAGATTTTTTGAATTAAAAAGATTGCTCTTTTTTTTCCTCTGCGGCAAGAACCGGGTTTTCCGTAAATATGTCTTTGGGTTCCTTAACAAAGTACCACAGCAAGGCAGAAATGCCTACTGTAAGTGCGCTTACTACAAATATAACACCCTTATCTTCTGCTTCTTGAACAATTTCACCTACACCAAAGCTTGAAACAAACTGCGGCAGCACCACGGAAAGGTTAAACAGTCCCATATAAAGCCCCATCC
>PWHJ01000022.1 GCA_003554865.1 Bacteroidota bacterium
AGGATTCGCAAAATACATGGTGGGCTTTGAATTAAACAAAGAAAAAAACCTGGAAAAAATACTGAAAGAAATTAATACACATGGACCGATTAGTATAAATCGTACAGATCTAAAAAAGATAAACCAATAAGGAGGAGAAAAATGCTCAAGTTAATAGGTTTTGTAGTTGGTCTGTTGTTTTTGGTCTACTTGTTCCCTTTCGGTGAGGAGGATAAAAAAGAAACTGTCTTTGATCAAGATAGACAATCTCAGTCCGAATCTAAAGATAACTCTTCTACTTCAACGGAAGAAAAAAAATCTGAGGGATCTAACTCCACTAAAGGAACACAAGCTCAACAGCAGCAGACTCAAGAGCCCGAATGGAAATCCACTGTAGAAGATGTATCAAGCTTTATTCAGGATGTTCCTGAAAACAGACTTGAAGAAGAACATAGGAAGCTACAAATTACCGAGGACTCTTACCAAAAACATAAAGAAACAGCCAAATTTTCTATCGGAATGTCTAAAAAAGTGGAAGAAGAGGCCAAGCATGAACAGAGAATGCATATTGTGAAATTAAGCGAGAGGATAATTGCCACTTTTGAAGATTTGGATCGGGATTTTGCCGTAGTAGAAGCACAGGTTCAAGATGTTAGCTGGGACAGCTCAGCTGAAAAGAATCGTCAGCTAAATAGGCTGAAAGAGTATGAAGAACTTAAGGAGCAGTATCTCCAGCCAGCCTTGGAAATGAAAAGACAATACAGTCGATAAAAAGGTGCTTTGGAGCCGAATCCTTGCGGACCTGCTCTTTCTGGAACAATAAGAGCAGGTCCGCAAGGAACGGCTCAAATTCTAGACAACACTCTATTACGAACCTTAAAACAAGGGTAATAATCATGAAAAAAACCATGTTGAGCTTATTTGTTCTTGTCTTATTGGCAATTGCTGCTGGATGTCAAAGCACTCAAAAAGATATCACCAATTCTCAAACCACTTGGAATGGACCACAAAAATTAAACGAAGAAAGAGAACGGACAGATATTGGTGTCTCTTCCGGAAGGTATCAGGAGCATTCACAGCGTTGGACTCATATGGCTTCTACGGTGGTGAGAATAGTTGCTTTGCAGCCTTCGGACGATACTCTGATTGAAGATAAGCATCATTCTTCAGGGATGCTCCTTTCTGGGGGCCAGGTTGTGACCACTGCACATAGCCTGAAGGAGGCAAAAGAAATCAAAGTCAGACATGAAGGAGACACTTACTCCGGAATTCTTGCAGCTTCGGACAAAAAAAAAGATCTAGCTATCATCGAGTTATCCGAGAACAACGATTTTGATCATGTCAGCTATGTAGATTTTAACAACTCCCCTATTCTAGGAGAGAAGACTTACTGCTTAGGTTTTCCGGTTCTGGAAGGAGTTGAGGATGAAGGTCCTACTATTACGTCCGGGATTGTAGGAGCTCTGGACAGAAGCCTGCGTCGATCAAACGGCCAAATGCAGAGTGGTCTCATCCAGATTGATGCTGTAGCTAAACATGGAAATTCTGGAGGCCCAGCTTTTAACATGAAAGGAAAGTTTGTGGGGCTAGTAGGTTATACTATTGCCACACGAAATATTTGGTCTGGAGCAACTTTCTTAATCCCTGCGAAGCAAGTTGAAAACTTTCTTGAAAAACAAGGCATAAAGGTGGACTGATGTTTATCAAGGTGCAGTTTGTTGCTCTAATTATTTTGGCAATCATAAGTGCAGGATGTGCAAGCAATAATTACAAGCTCATAGAAAAAAGTCCCCAAGGAGACCATTTGAATACCTATAAAACCGATTATGACAATGCTGATGAAATATATAATGCAATAATTGTACACTTTGCAGGCAAGGAATATTCTGATGCTATCCTTTGGGGAAATGCTTATTTGAATGAGTGGGGCAGCAAAGCTGATAGAGATACAGTTGCAAATGTTTCCATGCTAACTGTATTATCTCATTTATCTCAGCTTGAAAAACCCTCAGAATTGGAAACTATATATTTTAACAATGGACATATACAAGCTGCCATAAACAAGCTACAAAATCCATATTTAAAGCGAGCTGGTGAACAATATTGCGCTAAGAAGCTGAAATATATACTGGTTAAAGGAGCTTACAATGAAGAGGCCATGTTTGCTTTTGTTCGGACTCTTATCCAGTCTGTACATTTCTCTGGTGAAAAATTTCAGATTGTTCCCAATAGAAATATGGATGATGTTCTACAAGCTATAAATAACAAATATCCCAAATGGTATGAAGATATGGGGATCGAGTCATGGAAAGAATGTTTGATTACATCACAATCCTAATCTTTTTTGGTTTGTTGATCATAGCCGGATGTTCGCAAACAAAGGTAATCGAGGTTGTAGATCCTATGTATGAACGGAACAATCCGTCCTTTCTGAAAGAATTTCGGCGCTCGGATAATGCTGAGAGTTGTTACAACTTGATCCTGAACAATTACCGAAGTAATACCAGAAGTGGATTCCAGGACAGCATGCGCCACGCCAATTTTTTTAACCAGCATTGGCCTGATCATCGCAACAATGTGTATGCCAACTATTATGCGGCCTGGAGCTCTATGTATCTGGTAGAGGGGCCTGATATTGCATCTATTGATACTTTTAATCAATATGACCAATATATAACAAGATTTTATCAGGCTCAGCTGTATGCCAGGAATATTTTATCCAGTGCAGGCTCAGGAAACGAAATGGCTTTTGAAGCCGGACGTGAATTGATCACCCTGACCGAGGAAGGTCGCGCCAACAGCCGTTTACTAAATAAGTTTCTGGAAGCTCGGCATACCATGGACATACAGGCCTACAGCCAAAGGGACGAAAGCCTTTTCCGTGACGCCTTGAAACAGTTTAAAAAGCTGCGTAAGCGCTACCCTAGGTGGTTGCCTGGTGTGGTTCAGAAGCAGATTGAAGAACTGGATAAGATAGTGGAATAAAAATGAAAATAAATACATCCTCAAAGACTTTTTTTGCTTTAATGGTAGTGATCTTACTGTGTTCAGCCTGTCAAGCCACGGACAAAAAAAAGGACCTAATCGCAAATCAGAATAAAATGGTAAGGGGTTTTGAAACCCCGATATCCCAAAAGAACCAGGGAAAAATAACCTGTGAAGAAGTTCTCACTTTTTTTAACCAAGAGCAATTATATGAACCTGGAGATGCCATATTGCTGGTGATTTCCAACGTCTCATCCAGCCAGGTTTCAGAAAAGGCTGTTCTGGAACTGAGAAATCTAGGGTACCAGTTCCAGGGGAGCCTTCAAATCCAGGGTCAATACAGCCTGGAATCCTGCCCAGTGAAAATTATGGGTGCTGCACAGGAAAATAAGCAACAATATGTTAACAATTCAAACTCTACATTTATTATAAATGATCTGGGGATCATTTTTTCATGGAGTGTCCAGGAAGCCCACTACAATCGTAATTACTGGCGCTCTAAGCAGGCAACACTAAAGTCAATAGAGGGCACAAGCCAAAAAAAGAGCTGGCAGATTAAGCTTAAGAATTGCAGAACAACCGTGCAAATGTCCAGGTCAGATTTTGCCGCAATGTTGAGCAAAAAATTGCAGGATAAGCTCAAGATCCATTTTAACCGCAATGCAGCCTTTGTTGAAATGAATTTTAATTAGTTTTCAGTATGGCAGGTTTTCAGGTTATGTGTAAGAATATAGCTTTTATTTTGTTCTGTTGTATTCTGGCTGTTCTTTCCCTTGGGGAAAAAACAAGTCAGGCTGGACAGGGCAAAGCCAGTAATCCGGTCCCTAAATTTTTGGCCTGGAATAAACCCTTGTCCGAGAAGAATGGTTTTCTCAACTACGGGGACTTGCTGGAAATCAAACTAATCACTGAACGTCCCTTTGATCTTGAGGATTATCCGCATCCGGATGCCGGATTAGAGCTCCAAATTGGGGCAATAACTGTTCCCTTGACCCAAGAAGGTCCTGCCACTTTCGGGGGGGCAACTACTTTATCTGAGCAAGGACTCTATGTAAATGGAAAACCAGGAGAACTCTATCTGGTAGTAGACGATGAACGAAGATCTTTGGGACGGCTGGGAGATTTTTTTTTGGATACTGTACTGCCTACTCCAAAAAATTTAGACATCAAGTTTGTTGAAGAAGACAAAATCCAGCTATCATGGGATATGGACGGGGATGTAGGATCTGAAACTTTTACCATTCAAAAAAAGTTTTCCTCAGACAAAATCGAAAACATTGATAAAATTGATGACCCTGAAAAACGCACATATACTGTCCAAGCTTCAGAATCCGCATACAGGATCAAGGCAGAGGATCGGGCCGGAAATACTGGAGCCACAAAG
>PWHJ01000148.1 GCA_003554865.1 Bacteroidota bacterium
AGCAACTTCACGCAGTTTTGTTCCAAGTATAGAGGCTATAGAAAATGTAAGCATTACTGCACCAAAGAAAAGCTCTGTATCACAGTCATATAAACCACAAGTTAGCGTTGCGCAGAATGCGACTGTAATAGCAGATTATAAGGCTGCACAATCTAGTAGTTTTGTCTTTGCTATCAGCACTACTAAGAACATCACTATCGGTGTTGATGAGAAACAGGCAGCATCCCAAAGTTATGTGCCGGATATACAATCTACAAAGATTGTATCAATTCAAAGCGACACTAAAAAGGCAGTCAGCGAAGCATATCAACCTATTATAGATATAACCAAAAACATTTCTGTTCAGCCAGACATTGTTAGTGGCAGTAGCACAGCACATGCACCATTAACTATATCAGAAGAGATAGGCAATATTGAGATTTATCCATCTAAAGTAGAGGCATTTAGCCAGACGTACGGCCTAGAAGTAAGTGCAATAAAGAATGTGTCAATGCAAACTGATGTTGTTAATGGCACAAGTCGTGTTTATTTGGCTAATGTAGTAACTGGCAAGTCCGTTAGTATTGAGCCACAACACATTGTAGTAAGTAGTCAGTCGTCTGTACCATCTATAAGCACACAGCAAAGTATTGTTATACAGTCAGAGTTTGTAGAGGCAGGCAGTGTAGCATATAACTCAACAGTAGTTATTGAAGAGATATATCATGCAGAAGTAGCTATACCAAAAACACAAGCAGATAGCAATGCTTATGTTCCCAATATTTATAAGTCAAGAAATATTGAGATATTATCTGATAGCAGAGAGAGCGTAGCAAAGACGCATTTACCAGCAGTACAAACAAGTAAAGGCGTTATTATTGAGTCTGATAAGCTAGAAACGCAATCAACCGTAATTGTTCCTGATGTCTTAGCTGGTCAGGCAGCAGCAGTTCAGTTAGATAAGATAGATGCAAGTAGTAATGCGCTTGCTCCACAGATTTATAAAATTAGAAACATTGTTGTTCAGTCTGATAGCATAAAATCTTCTGGCGCAGTAATCGTGCCAGAGATAATTGCAATAGATGATACACTTGTTTTTGTCCATAAAATTTATTTAACTGGTAGTTTAGATGATGAGATTTATTTAGTTGCAAGTAAAGATGATGAGATTTATTTAGTTGCACAGATAGGCGGTGATGAAGATCGCTAGAGTAGAACAGAATTTTGAGATGTGGCAGGGCAATAGTAGAGACCTCGTTTTTGAGGTCGAAGATGTGGAGGAACTTGGTCAGGCCAGCATAAAGTGGATAGCATCAAAATTTGGTAGTGATGAAGCATTGATCAGTAAGTCCACAAATGATGGCATAGAGGTTAATGGCGGTCAGTTTACTGTAAGTCTCGAGCCAAGTGATACAGAAGATCTTAGCCCAACAGTCTATTATCATGAAGCAAAAGTCAGGGATGAAATGAATAATGTCTATACTGTTGCTGTTGGTAAGATGAGGGTATTGAGGGCTGAGTTGAGTTAGGAGGTGACTGATTGGATGGTAGAAGGAGTGGCCAAAGAGCAATAGTTCATCAAGGCACAATGACAGTAAAGAATGAAGAGAATGAAGTAGAGGGTCTCCTTGTCGATACGCAGTCTATAGAGTCCACGTTTACTGAGGAGTATGAAGGTGATACAGACAATAATGAAGAGCTAATTACTCCGTTTGGTGGAAATTCTTTGGTTGTTCATGATGCATTTATTGTGACTGGCGGGAATAAAGGTACGGTATCTGTTGATATTGGAGATAAGAAAGTCGCAAGGCTGTACGGCTCTCAATTTCAAAGGGCGCATTTTTCTAATATGACTGTACCAGGAGAAGAGAGCGATGCTGTAACACTTGATATTGAAGGCACAGACAGTGAACAAAAGATCTTCATAAGTATTAATTATATTGAAGTTAAAGGTGAGATGGAGTGATTTGTTATTCCATATGACACAATAGCTGCATTACCCGAGCAGGTTAAGGCACTGCCAGAGGCAGGGCAGAGATTGTTCTTGAGGGTCTATAATGAAATTTATGATGATTATGATAGTGAAGAAGAGCGAATGAGGGTCGCGTGGAGTGCTGTTCGTGAGCACTATGAGCAAGATGAGGAGGGTAATTGGGTGGCTAAATCAGATGAATATAAAGTACTGAAGTCAGATGATTTCCTTAACTATACTCTTGGTGTTGCTATGCCAGTTGGTGAGGAGGACAGTCAAGGTGATATACCACAGGAGGAAGATGTTCAGAAGGCCGCCTGGAATTACATGAGAAAGTTGCAAAACAAAGAAGAGTGTGACTATCAAAAGTTTGCTAAAGAGTTTTTAGAGAAAGTAGTAGAGGTTATTGAAAGTGATGAAGATGTAAAGATTGATGCTGATAAGCTAGTTAAGTACCAAAAAGAGCTAAAGAGTAGAGTTGGGGATATGCACAGCGACTTTAGTGAGGATAATGGTGAGGTTGTCGAGAGTTTTGTACTGCCGCATGATATGACAATTGGTGGAGAGAAGCTAAAGAAAGGTTCGTGGCTACTAGGTGTGGTTTGGAATGATGAGATTTTTGAGAAGATATTGAAGGGTGAGCGTACAGGACTATCTGTTGGAGGGCAAGGAGTAAGGATTCCAGAGTAGGAGGTGTGAATAATCGCTAATAAACTTACTGAGATAGACATAGAGGAAGTGTCAGTAGTTGATAAGCCTGCTAATCGAAAGAAGTGGCTTGTCATAAAGAACGAAGATGTCAATAAGCGTACATTGAAAGAGATATTAGAGGATAGAAATGAGGGTGAGTTCTGGAAGGTCATGGATGCGTTTTATCTCTCCTTGGATGAAGCATTACAGAGTGGACAAGATGAGAGCGAGATAGCAGACATGATTAAGACAAGTGCTGGTCAGCTAACTAATGAGCTTGCTGACATAGCAAAGTCAGAAGATGAGCAATTAAGTTTATATTTTGATTTGTTGACTAAGATTGATTTAGAGGGTAGGTTAGAGGACTTAACTGATGAGCAGGTAAGTGGTTTCTTTGGTGCAGTAAGGCAGCTTTATGATGATATGGAGTTAGAGCTTCTTGAAGATATTGGCGCAACTATAGTTGCCTCAATGGTTGCAAGAGAGATGAGTGTGGATTGGGAAGATGAATTTGTACAGGCGACAGGTGTGCAACCACCTGATAATCCTAATGACTATGAAGGAGGGAAATCAATGAATGTAGATGAAATACTTCAGAAAATTGAAGAAGGCGAACTGGAAAGAGAAGAAGCTGCAAAGCAGATTGAAGAGTATCTGAAGAGTGAAGAAGAGGACGTAGGGGAAGAAGATGTAGAGCAGGGTGATGAGGTAGAGAAGGATGAGGAAGATGTAGAGAAGGCTGGTGAGATTAAAAAGCGTCTTGAGGAGCTGGAGAAGAGAGCAAAAGTTGCTGAGGACATGGCAAAAAAAGAACGCGAGTTGAGGCTTCAGTCTGAGTTTGAAAAGAAAGCAGAGGACTATACGGCACTTGGTGATAAAGAAACTGTCACTAAGGTGCTCATGAAGGCTCATGACAATGACCTTGGTGACGAAGTTGAAAAGCTCCTTAATAGTGCTGCTGAGAGGATTAATCAGAGTGACCTCTATAAAGAGAAGGGCAGTACTGAAAGTGCTTCTATCTCCAGTGCTTATGATGAGGTAGAAAAGAAGGCTGAGGAACTTCGTAAGAATGACAGTAGCTTGACTGCTGAACAAGCAAAGGTAAAAGTACTAGAAGAGAACCCAGAGCTGTATAGAGAGTATAGACAGGAGGTGAGCCAGTAGTGGCTTATAAAGCGATATTAGTCAATCTGCCAACATTACAGGCAGGTGAGGACTTAGACGATTATCAGTACTACTTTGTCAAGCTGAATGGTGATGGCGATGTAGTGACAATGGATAGTACTGATGAAGGCACTGATGAGCCAATCGGCGTTCTTCAGTACAATCCTGACGATGGCATCTCTGCTACTGTTGCTGTTGCAGGAGTTACTAAACTGGTAGCAGGTGAAGATAATCTTGATGCTGGTGACTATGTAGCTACTGATGACGATGGCAAGGCTGTAGAAGCAGCAGATGATGACTTTGTTTATGGTCGTGTAATTGAAGGTGGAGATACAGATGAAATCATATCTGTACTCATTGGCTATGTGCCAACACAACTCAATACTAATACTTAATTTGGAGGTGACTAATTAATAATGAGTCAAGTTATAAGAAAAGATAATCCAACACAGAGAAATGTTCATCATGATGCAATACTGACTGATATCAGTGTTGCTTATATGCAAGATCAAACTCAGTTTGGTGCTGATAGAATATTCC
>PWHJ01000023.1 GCA_003554865.1 Bacteroidota bacterium
AGTAATCAGGGCAGAGTGCTGATTAAGGGCCACCGTGTGCTGGTAATCGGTCTTGTAAATATGAATATGCTTATAGCCGATATTACACAAATACCAAATGTAAAAGTTGGGGATGAAGTTGTTTTGATCGGCAAACAGGGAGATTTGTCCATTAGCGTTGCATCATTTGGAGAATTTAGCGATCAGTTAAATTATGAACTGTTGACAAGGCTCCCGTTGAACATTCCAAGGGTTGTTGTCAACTAATTACAATAAAATGGCATTTATTGAGTTAAATAAGCAGAAGTTAAAGCATAATTACGATTTTCTTGATAATTTATTTAAACAAAATAATATTCACTGGGGAATCGTTACAAAAATGTTGTGCGGCAACACAACTTATCTAAGGGAAGTTATAGATCTTGGCATTGAGCAGGTTCTTGATTCAAGGGTAAGCAATTTAAAGGCAGTAAAGAAAATAAATCCGCAAATAAAAACCATATATATTAAACCGCCGGCTAAAAGATCTATAAGATCAGTTGTAAAATATGCAGATGTTAGTGCAAATACAGAGCTGTATACCATTAAGCTCCTGAATGAGGAAGCCGGTAGGCAGGGAAAAATCCATAAGATCATAATTATGATCGAAATGGGTGATTTAAGGGAAGGTGTATTAGGTGATAATTTGGTTGAGTTCTACGGAAATGTTTTTGAATTGCCCAACATTGAAGTAAGAGGGATTGGGACAAACCTTAATTGTCTCAATGGTATAATGCCAAATCAGGATAAGCTGATACAGCTCGGTTTATACAAACAGTTGATTGAAGCAACATTTAAAAAGAAAATACCATATGTGTCAGGCGGCTCTTCGGTTACTATACCGCTGCTGATCAAGCGTATTTTACCCAAGACTATTAACCATTTCAGAGTAGGCGAAACTTTGTTCTTTGGCAATGACATGTTTACAGATAAGCGGATCAAGGGAATGAAAAGTGATATTTTCAAACTTAAAGCCGAAATAATAGAGCTTAATGAAAAGCCTATGGTGCCGTCTGGTGAGGTGGGGACAAATGTAGCAGGTGAGTCACCTCAGTTTGATGAAAAAGATCTTGGGAAAAAATCATACAGGGCAATACTGGATGTAGGATTGCTGGATATAAACCTCGACAATATTGAGGCAGTTGACAAAAAGATATCGGTTACCGGCGCCAGTTCAGATATGATCGTCGTTGACCTTGGAACAAAGAAACCTCGCTACAAGGTTGGCGATGTAGTAGAGTTTAAACTGGATTATATGGGTGTGCTGAGTATTCTGAATTCAAACTATATATCAAAAAGAGTGATATAATTTTCTAATAATTACGCTATAAGTCAAAAGAGATGTACGAAAAAACTAAAGGTGATTTTGCCGAAAGGCTTACAGAGGACAAAATTTCAGAAATAGTTAATGAGCCTGTTAAAATGGCTATACTGGATTTTATTGAAAAAAAAGGGCCTTGTTCTTTCGGCGATATTATAAAAGAGTTGTCGATTTCTCAGCCTGCCGGAATGAACCATATTCTGGAGCTTAAACTTACCGGTTTGCTTGAAAGAAATACAAGTCCGCCTAATTATGACATTAATCGTGAAAGATATAAGAAAGTAAAGGAATATTTGAAGAGCAAGGGAGAAAACTAATTCACCACAGATAAATTAAATAATATATATGAGACAATTAAAAATAACAAAATCAATAACTAACCGTGACAGCAACTCTATTGAAAAGTACCTTCAGGAAATTGGCAGAGAAGAGCTTATTTCTCCTGAGGAGGAAGTAGAATTGGCTCAGCGGATAAAAAAGGGAGATCAGTATGCTTTGGAGAAACTGGTAAGGGCAAATTTGCGTTTTGTTGTTTCTGTAGCCAAGCAGTATCAGTTTCAGGGACTTAGTTTGCCCGACCTGATAAATGAAGGGAATCTTGGTTTGATAAAAGCCGCAACAAAATTTGATGAAACAAAAGGTTTCAAGTTTATTTCATATGCAGTCTGGTGGATACGCCAGTCTATTTTGCAGGCTATTTCTGAACAGGCCAGAGTTGTCAGGCTTCCATTGAACCAGGTAGGGTCACTTGGTAAAATTCATAAAGTTTCTGCAAAGTTTGAACAGGAAAATGAGCGCGATCCCTCTGCTGATGAGCTTGCAGAACATCTCGGTATGCCGAGGGATAAGGTTGCCGGCACAATGCGTCTCAACGGGCGTCCCCTCTCGTTTGATGCACCCTTTACTGAAGGCGAGGACAACAGCCTGCTGGATGTAATGGAAAACAAGGATTCTCCGGTTGCTGATTATGACCTTATGAAGGATTCCCTGCGTAAGGAAATATCAAGGACTTTGAGTGTTTTGTCAGAAAAGGAGAGAAATGTTATTGAGTGCTATTTTGGTATCGGACGTCAGGAAATGTCGCTTGAAGCAATCGGAGAGAAGCTTGGGCTGACCAAGGAGAGAACAAGACAAATAAAAGAAAAGGCGCTCAGAAGGTTGCGCCACAAATCCAAAAACAAATTACTGAGAATGTATCTTGGTTAAGAGTTTTTGAATAAGGATCATATTCATGCCGCCGCTTTCAGACGAAGCGGCGGTATTTTTTATGGGGTGCCGTGCATGACTGTTTACCCGATTGCTTTGCAGCTGAGGCAACAGCTTTAACCTTTTATTACGGCAAGGGGTTCAAGTTCAAGGATGACTTCCACGAGATCTTTTTGATCTTCCATAACCTGAGTTATGTTTTTATATGCACCTGATGCTTCGTCCAGATCTTTTGTTTTTCTTATGCTGTGGATAATACCTTTTTTATTCAGTTTGTCAATTTCTTGCTTCATGTCAAGCTTTCGTTGTGCTTCGCGGCGCCCCATAACCCTGCCTGCCCCATGTGAACAACTGTTGAAACTTTCCGGATTCCCTTTTCCTGTAACAATATAACTGTTTGCACCCTGAGATCCTGGAATAATGCCCTTTTCTCCCTCCCTGGCACTTGTGGCACCTTTACGGTGAACAACCACTTCATGTCCAAAATGTTTTTCCAGGGCTGCATAGTTGTGTGCTATATTTATAAAATCGGAAAAAGTGATGTCTCCCATATATTCCCTGAAAACCCATTTAATAAAGTCCATCATCAGTTTGCGGCTGGCCTGTGCAAAATCTGTACAATATTGCATTTCCTTCATGTAACGTTCTCCCTCAACTGAGTCAAAAAGCAGAGATGATAACTGTTTGGGAGTTTTAAGATTTTTGTGGTTCTTCTCCCTTATCTGAACTGCTTTTTTGTAATAATGGTCAGCCACCTGTTTTCCTAAATTTCTGCTGCCCGAGTGGACCATTATCCAGATGTGCCGGTCTGATCCCTTTTGAATTTCAATAAAATGATTTCCTCCTCCCAGCGTTCCAAGCTGGCAACGTGCCCTGTCATATTCCCTTTCAACAACAGGCATTTTTCCTTTTACCTCAGGCATGCGATTCTTGTCCTGGGGCTGCTTGTGGTGTTTAAACCCAACAGGTATGATTTTTTTTATTTCATTGGTAATCCTGTTAAGTTGCTTATGGGTTATTTCCTGCAGAGATGTTTTCAGCGCGCACATGCCGCAACCTATATCAACACCAACTGCGTTGGGAATAACAATATTTTTTGTGGCAAGCACCCCGCCTATTGGCATGCCAAATCCTTCATGGCAATCCGGCATTATTGCTACATGGTGGAATGCATGGGGTATATTGGCAATGTCTTTTGCCTGCTGAAGTGCACCCGGTTCAATATGATCAACCCAGAGCTTGATGGGAATTTTTTCAGTTTCAATGATCCGCTTCATAATCAGGCCTAAGTGAGAAACTAAAGAGCGATTAATTAAATTTTTACTTAATCAAAAATGCAAGTTAATAAAAAACTCTTCGAAAAACAGATAATAGAACCGGAAGGTTTTTTGCCGGAAAAAGGTGCAATATGTAAAAAATTATTGACATATATTTGTATTTTATTACTTTTGCGGGCTCGAAAAAAAGTAGCCATAAACTCTGAGCAGAGGGACTTAAAGGGATGCAATTTGTCTGTTAAAGGTAATCTTTAAAGCATCCCATTTAAGTATAAAATCTCCAGTACTGTTCATGTATGGAAGCAATAGCTTACATAATAGCAGTTCCTGTTTTAGCCGGTATATTTTTGTTTATTATACCGGAGAGAATCGGTATTGTAAAAAAAATTACTAAAGTTTCGCACTTGACTTAAGTTATTACTGCTCAAGCGCATTAATTTATATTAAAATCATCTATATGTTTATTAGTCAGCATATTATATGCTTCCATTTATATTTAAGCCGC
>PWHJ01000229.1 GCA_003554865.1 Bacteroidota bacterium
CCCTCCCGGCAGAATATTCTTAAAAATTAGTAATAAAAACTAAATTAATCTGTTCACATTTAATTGAATTAATATTTATTACCACTTTTTAGTATTGTCAATACTAATTTCTTTATCCTGCAGGAGAAATAAGCAGTTTTTCCGAGTCAGGGAGATGTTTATCGCTAAAATAAGCAAAACTCGAAAACTACGATAAACAGACTTTTTTATAAATTTATCATATCAAGTACTAAATTTACTTAAATGGGCTTGACAAGTAATACTAATACTGATATTTTAATAAAAATAGAACAAATATGTTTTTTGTAATATTTATAAAGGAGGAAAATATGAAGAATAATCGAGAGGCATGGTTATGCTGGGCAGAAAAATGGCCGCAGGCAATTTTTTTGAAGGATATTCACAAGTTGGACAATTTTCCATATTCGCGGGGCTATTTCCGAAACATAGTTACTGGACATAATCGAGATATGTCGATTTCCAGGCACATATATGAAATTGGAAGATTTAAGGCAATTGACAAGGAAATACTTATCAGTTGGCTGGCACGCAGGACATCCTGAAAACCCTGGTTAGTGCAATATGCATATATGCACATCAACCTTGAGCTTATTTTTTTATCGGCAGGCTAGAGTGAGACCATGCCACGCATGACTGAAGCTACACCAGTCATTATGAGGGCGTGGACTGAAAAAAAACAATTGCTCAAACTGCTCATATTTGGTGTCCCAAACAACTTTTGAAAAGCAAAATCCTGATTGTTTTTTGAATGGCATATACATTCAAAAAACATGGCGGCGAATCATATTTTTAAGTTATCCTTAAAGATATGATTCGCCGCCATAATTTGCTTTTCAAAAAAAGTTTGGACGACAAGACAGCTTTTGCCAGTCTGCTCTTTTGCTCCAAACATTTTTGACGGTCAACAGCTATTTCAGCTGACAGCTTATGGAGTAGTTAATGAAAAAAGATAATGATTCAAGGTATAGATACTCGCAGGAGGAAATCGAGAATAATCCGGTGCTGATTATACGGCACAGAAACGAGATATACAGCAAAAACCTGTCCAAAAGCACTAAAAGGGAATACCATAAAATATGGAAGCGTCTGCAGCACTCCCTGCCTTCCGATTATATACTCGAGCGCATGCGAATAACAGGAAAAAAAATATCTTATGCCACTTTCCGGCTCTACCGGGTGGCTGCCCTGCATTTATATACTCTTGCGCTGGAAAAATATTCAGGTCAGGGAACTGACACATTACCCATAGAAAACATGATTGAAGCAGTAAAAAATGACCAGTACCCTTTTAACAGATACGAGCCAAGCCAGCAGAGCCTCAGGCAGCTCGAAAAAATACACGGCAAAGATCTCGGCAAAGAACTGGCTGTCCAGCGTGCCCGGGGCAAGCAGAAAAGAAAAAGTAAAAAGCTGCAGCTCAAATTTTTAAAGCCCGGCTGGCAGAAAAGCATAGAAAATGAAATCTATCCCAAATACAAATCCGCCGCAGTCATTATTCACAATACAGGCTGCAGGCCTGCAGCACTGCAGAAAGGCATTACAATCAGCCTTTCTCCTGACAACAAACAATTGAAAGTCCGCATTGAGGGGGTAAAGCAGGGCGAGGGCAAGGGTCAGCCCTGGTACATCCTGACTTTAAGCAGAGACGAAGGATTTGGAAAAAATCTTTATGAACATTTTCAAAAACATCTGGAAAAAAACGGTAAGGTTTTTTACCATCTGCACACAAGCGTCAGCAACTTTTCTCATGTTTATGAAAATGCCGCTGAACGAAAATTCAGGAGAAAAAAATTCACCCCATATATTGCCCGGCATAATTTTGCCGCTGTATTGAAAAGCGAGTTGAAATCCAGAGAAGAGTATGAAGCACTGACCCAAAAAGCCAGAAAAAACGGAAAAAAGCACGGAGATTTCATAATAGTGGACACAACCTGGGACAAACAGAAAATGATCGCCAAGGCCATGGGTCATCAGGCAATCAGTTCGCAGCAGGTATACGGTTTCCCCAGGCAAAGTGGCGGATCAGGGCTTAAAAGTGTTGAAGCTCCCATCCCTGTACGAGGCAATAAAATGAGCCCGGGAGCATCAGCAGGGATGAGCTGATGGAAATGCAACATTCAGATGGTCGAATTTTGCCGGTCTAAGACGAAGGCACCATTTAAGCTGATCAAGGTTGGCCGTTATGGGCGGTCAGTGACAAATACAAAGATTTTGTTCTTTCCAATTGCTTCTTTGTGAGTTGAGGAAGCTGCCATCATCAAAAAAACGGGGTGTCTTTGAAATCCTCAGGAATAGCCCGTTTGTCAAGTTGCACAGTGGCAATCATATTGAAGAGATCTAATCACATCCTTCAGGATTTTTTATAATCCTGCTCAGTGTATCATCTAATTTTTTCTGCACCTATTGCAGTTTGGCGTCAATAGCGGACAGGTCATTTCTTAGATGCTGTACGCTTTTCCTTTTCTTGTCTGGCTTTATATTATGATAAACAGAGGGAAAAAGGCTGGAGTCATGGCCAAGTATTTCGGTGTTGTCCACCAGCATGGAATGTTCATCCCCCTCTCTTCTGGCATAAAGTCCCCTCAACTTTTCCCTGCGGTTAGAGTACCCGGCCAGGCTGCCCATGGAAGGCATGCTTTTCAAATGAAGCGATCAGCTCCTCCTTAGGCCAGACAATTTCTATACAGCTTTTTTCTTTCGGGCTTCCTCAATACTCACAACTTTGGCATCATTTCTATTGCCTAATTTTTCAACGGCCTCCCGCTTATGGTCCGGGATCAGGTGCGCATACCTCAAGGTCATTTCAACCACCTTGTGGCGCATCAGTTCCTTGATGGTCAAAAGGGGTGTTCCCTGCAATGCCAGCCAGGATCCAAATGTATGCCTGGTGGAATGGAAGGTCAGCTTGTTGCGGGAATCTGTCACTCCGGCATTAAAACCCAGATCATTTACTGTTTTCTGGAAGGTGTCTGGAATATCCTTGCGCACCTTGCCGTTTCGGGAAGGAAAGACCAGGCCGGACTCATTGACGGCATGTCGTTCTGAAAGCATATCTTTCAACCTCTGATTTATATAAACCTCGCCGGCCTCTCCGCTTTTTGAGTCAAGAATATGAATGATCATGTTTTGAAGATCAACGTTCTCCCAGGTAAGCTTTGCAATCTCTGAAAACCGCATGCCTGTTTCAAGCGCCATCAGGGTTAAATCATGAATATCATCGTGCCCACGGGCTAGCAGCTCGTTTAAAAGTTTTTCAGCCTGATCATAACTAAAGAAGCGGTTTCGTTTGTTGTTTGGCTTTGGGAAAGATACTTTTCTGGTTGGAACAGGGCCTGAATAAATCCCCATACGCTCAGAATAATTGTAAACCGCCCTGACTATCTGGAGGATATGACGCACTGTAGCCGGTGATAAGTTCTTTTCAGTGCAGGAAACTTTGAGCTGCTCAACGTGGGCGGGGGTAATGCTCTTCATTTGCTTTTTGCCAAAGACCGGCCAAACATGAAGTCTCAGTCTGGTTTCGTCGTGCTGCCAATCGCTTTTATTGTTTTTTGCCCAATCAAGATATTTGTTGCTGGTGGCCTTAAAGGTTATGTTTTCCTTTTCCTCTTGCAGCTGCTTGGCCCTTTCTTCTGCAAGTTGGGCTTTTTTAAGGTCTCGTTCTTCAACTTTTGTCTTGGGTCCACTTAGCTTTTGAGCTGCATCCTTATATTTTTTTAGAGCAAGAGCAGCTTTTTCCTCTGTCCATCCGTCCGGATCCGTCGCCCATCCCAGGCCCTGCTCAATCCTTTTTCCATCTACCTGATAGCGAATAGAGAAATACCTGTCCTTTTTAACGCGCCCGTTCTTTCTGGTTGGATGTTCATAAAATCGAACGCCTCGAAAATTTGACTTCTGCCATTTAACTTCAATTCCCTCAATTTTCACAATTCCTCCCTCTGTTTCTCTCCCCATCTCTCCCCATTTTTTCACCTTTTGGGCTGATTTTTTTGGGGTAAAAGAAAAGTCCCTCCCTCTTTTGGATCAATTTTTTTCAGTGAAAAAAAAAGATCCCTCCCTGTTCTCTCCCCATTCTCTCCCCACTTTGACAGTGATTTAAGGTGAAAGTGAGTTATGTTGTGTGAAAATAGAATATGGACTTAATGTATGACTGTCAAGGATTTACGGACAATTTAGCTTCACATAATATAACTTTAAAAAAGCGTTAAAAGGGGGTTCAAGTCCCTCCCTCGCTACCACAAAAATACAAGGGGTTCAGGTACTTAGCCTGA
>PWHJ01000232.1 GCA_003554865.1 Bacteroidota bacterium
GTGAAAAATACTGGGCTTATTTTTCAGGAGAGTCAAAACTATTTGTATTTTTCTTAATATTACTTTTATTTATACAGTGGGCTAAAGCAGGAATAGGAAATTTAGAATTATTAGTTTTGGTACTAACCATAACACAAGGAGTTTCTATATTCCCTTCCGCAAAATATAAACAATTATTACATTTAGAAAAACAAGAGAAACTTTCAAAATAAAAGAGGGTAATTAGCCCTCTTTTTTATTATCTTTAATCACCGTGGTTTTCAACCTTATATTTTCCTATATAATATTTATACTTTGTAGCTTCCATAACAACATAATTATATAAGTGTTTGTACCTGAAACGTTCTTTGGTTAACGTAACATTATTAAATACTCTGTCACCATTTAACATACCTTTGTATGCGCTGAAGATTGCCATAAATATTGTAAGAAGTGTTTTAACAATTGCGTCAATTGTATCTTCTTCTACACCGAAGAAAAATCCAGCCACCAAAAGAGAGAACGCAAACATAAGAACCATGTTTGTAAGAATACCAAAAGCGCTGGACGTTGACTCTTTGCGACGAGGTATACGCTTTTTGGGTTTATTCATTATTTCTTGGTCTAAGTCATCTTGAAAAAGTTTTTCATACCGAATGCTTTCGTTTTGATATTCTTGGTCTACATTTTCAATCTTATCTAAAAGCAATTGTTTTTGTTCACAATATTCATTAGGTGGTTGTGTATTAGGGTCTTTTTCTAAATCTTCTTGGTATTGTTTCCAAGACCTATCATAATGCATATCTTTGTCTTTTTTAGAGTATTCTCTTTCAAGCCTTGCTAACAGACCCTCATATTTATTAAGGTATTGTGTCCGTTTTTCTTCCATATTAACGTTATAAATATACTCTTTAAGTTTGTCGGGTCTCATTTTCGATAATATAGACTCGTTTTCGTTTTTATAATAAGCTAAATCCTTACTAAGTTCTTTTCTTTTCCTTAATTGCTTACTTGTGAACGAGGTAATAATTAGACTATATGATAAAACCTGTGTTGTTGTATGGGCAATATACGATGAGTCTAACCTATCAACATCAAACCTAAACTCAGCCCAATTAAGTAAACCAAGAAAGAAAATTGCAAGTGCAAGAATTATATAAGTTAAAACATCCATTATACTGAAGTGGTCAACCGCTTTTTCTTTAATGTTATTTTGAATTTCCGTTCCTTTTTCTACATAATTTTGCATTTAATCACTTCTTTCTGAGCTTTTTCATATCTTTCATCATGCGTGTTTTATAATGTCTATCATCGAGTTGTGTGTACATTTCAGAAAAACGCTTTTTATATTCTTTTGTAGAGAATGTGCTCGACTCATTGAATGTAAACTCTTTTTTATTTGAGAATGTAACATATGGTGAATGTTTAAATATAAAAGAATTTACGTAAAGCTCAAGGTCTTTAATTGTTTTAATTACACCTGTTTTCTTCATACGGTATACATTATTAAGCAATAATTCTACTTTTGCTTTTGTAGCTGCTTCAATTTCATTAAGTTCCTTAAAATCTGCATATACCTCAAACCCAGGCAAACGGAAGGTCTTTTTTCCTGCTTTACCCCAAGCCATAAGACCTATAACCTTTTTGGTTCTAATATCTTTAATCTCAGTATATTGTATCATCTAACGCCTCCCTCTAAACGTATCAATATCAATTAAATTATTGTTGTTACAAACAGTATTAAAAACCTGACGACCTAATTTATCATAAGGGTACATGTATTTTTGTGATGTACCAAAACCAAAGTGGTTATAAAAGTCACTTTCTTTAATGTAAATATTTGTAATCACCTGTTTTAGTTGGTTTTCTGTTGTTGCTTCTTGTAATTGGTAATAGGCTTTCATTATATTAAAAAACAAATCGTCAATGTGCTCAACGTTTATGGTTTTCAAATCAAAAATCTTAGAAACCATATTATTGTGAATGCCAAAGAAAACTTTTTTATTTTTGTCAATATATGTCCCGTCACCATAGAAGACAAAAAACCCAAAAGGTTCTTTGTATTTGGTATAAATTCCTAAAGTTCTATATGAAAAGTCATTCATCGTTTTCATTACAATACTCCTCTGTTACAATATGTAGTTTTTGACCCGTTGCACCTTTATTTGTAATTTTAAAAACTGCGATACCGGGGACACTTGATACACGCAAGTCTTTTTCAAAAGTAGATTGTCCTTGGTCTAATGAAGGAACGAGAAAAACTTTTTTATCATAAGGAACACCGTTTTGGGAAACAGAACCTGAGATGTCAATTTCACGGTAATGGTGATAGTGACCCAGGAACATAAAATCAATAAGTCTATTATTGAAGTTACTTAGCTTTGCAAGTTCATTTTCGAAATTATTCTTTTTGATAGTGTGTCCGTGAACGAACTTACAATTAAAACCATGTATATTTAACTCTGGTTCTTTTTTAGCTATAACTTCTAAATCTGGGAACACGCCTTTAATATAAGAAGCAAAAGTTAACATTAAATCTTCTTCCACAAGTTCGTTTTGCTTACTACCCATCAACCTAAGTTGCGTATGGTTAGAACTTGTAACAACAACAAACTTAACGTTTACAAACTGTGAAACCTCTTTTAAGAACTCACCATACATTTGTGTGGCTTTAATAATCTGGGGTATCATTCCTGAACGAACGGCTTGTGCTTGGGATGGGCGAAGATTACCAGCGCCCTCAATCAAATCACCCATTTCTACAAGATAAATACTATTTATAGCATTCTTTTCTACAAATTCCTTAATTCTATCACGTGTTTTTTCAAGAACTTCTTTGAAAAGTTTTTCATCACCGTTAAAGTGGGCGTCGGACGTTGTTACAACCCAAGAGGCGTTTTCTTTACTTGTCCTTTTTTTAGGTTTTCCTAATTTATATGTTTTTCCACCTTTGCGAAGTTCTTCAAGCATTTGGGCGCTAAGACTTTGGTTTAAGGCAATGTCTCTAATTTGCTCATTATTGATTGAACGTTCATAAGATAACAATTTCCTTTGTAGTCTTAAGTTTTGCTCACGCTCAGCTACATGGTCATCACTTAATTTCTTATCAAACATATCCCAGGCTGCCCTCCAACCGTAATAATACTTACGGTCAGAGTCAGTGAACCCTTTAGAGCGAATTTCTTCCCAGGAATAACCAGCGTCTAACATTTCTTGTATTTTGAAATAGTTAATCTTCTTCATGTAAAATCTCCTTTATTGGTTTTCTCTTTCCTCTGGTTCATCAATTGTACCCAGCGAATTAAGGTATTCAACAAGAAACATTGCTTTTTCTCCTACCTCTACCTTACCGTCTTTTTCGTCACCCACGAAAGTAATGTCTTCTTTAAATTTATCAAAGAAGTTTTTGGCTCGCTCAAGACGGTTAACATAATCATCTCGTTGGCTCCGTGTCTCTTCTATATACTCCATGTTTTTGGTGGTCTGTGAGTGAAGTTTCTCTACAAACCCATATACATCCTCGCTTAACTCAGAAGCGTTCTCTACATGGCTTAAAAGCCTCTCTACAAGTTCATTTGTAGTTTCCACCTCTTCAATATTCTGGTCAATCTTAGCAACATACTTTTCAAACTCATGTTTGTCACTTGAAAGAATGCGGTAGACCTTTAAGAATTCTTCTTTTTGTTCCTCGTTTAGGTTGATTGGTTCAATTTGTTTACTATTTTCAAACATATAATTACTCTCCTTTATATTCTTCAATTTTTATTTGTTCTTTAATATCGTTTAGGTAATTCTTTACGTGGTCAAATTTGTGATAAAAAGGATATTTAAGAGGTACCTCTACATAATAATATGTACCCTCTTCATCTTCATAAACGGTATCCATTTCGTCTCTACGTTCTTTAGCATAATCCATTAGTTGTTTGAATGTTTTAAATCCTTGGTTAGGAAAATTGTTAATGATGTAAGGGTCTTCTTCATTTTTTCCATATTTAATGATATCATCGCTCTCAGCAAGGTTCTTATGTTTAAGGGTATACGCCCTATCGTTAAGAACAGCGTTCCTTGTTGGTTCATCTACAAAATAATAGAAAACCTTACCTTTTTCACCCTCTTCTTTGAGCACTTCAATTTCAAGCCTTGTTTGAAGCCACCAATCTAAATGTGTTACGGGTGATTTTATATTACCTCCTACTTTTCTTGGATTAGAATATGTTTTAATTTCACCTGTTACACGCTCACCGTTTTCATTGGTGTACTCAAGGTCACGAATAAAATGGAAATCATCGTTGCCATTTTTAAGGTCTTCGAAACCAAAAGTTTCTACGTCTGTAAAACCATATGCTTCTGATACGAAATCAATAATAGGTTGTTCAAGTTTATTCCCTACAATTGTATGGTCGGTTTCAATAAATGGTTGCCTCTTAATAAAACCAAGAAGAACCTGAAGGTCATTTTGGAAAATGTTGTTATCATTTACCAATGAGACAAAACGATGACCTGAAATCTTACCAAATTCTTTTGGTGGTGTATAAACCTTGAAACGATATAACGGTTTTCCGTATTCAAAATCTTTAACGTATACAATTCTTACATCGCTAAAATCTTTGGGCATTTCCTCACTCCTCTGCCTTAGTAAGCCATTTTGCTAGTACACACACACGAACGTTGCCTTTAAGGATAACCCAAACTGTACCGTTAGGTTCAACACCTTTAACTTTTCCTTCTTCTTTAATATACTTTAATTTTACCCAATCACCAGGACTAAATTCTTCCATGTTTGTCACCCACTTTATCTTTAAATATTTTTACTTTGTCTAATGTATATCGTTGCCAAACCAAACCCTCAATCATTATAATCGCTTCCGCAATATCATCTTGTGTTTTTGTTTTTCTGTGGTCGTATTCAAGGTCAAGGTCATACATCTCATTAACGTATTCAATTGCTTGTTTCTTCATTGGTTCTCTTTTTCCTTGCTTTATAACACCTTTTCGCCATTGTGTTGCCATAACAGTAAAACAGGTAGCACCACTCTTATACGATGACAGCCGTAACGCACCCATCATTTGTAACGTATTCTTTGTAGAGGTGAAGTTTTTTGCTAGAAACACATCTTCTAATACTACGACATCAACCTCATAAAGATAAATTAAATCTTCAATTTCACGACTTGCGTATGCAAGTTTTTCCTCAAGGTACTTCCCTTTTACAGACAAAATACCAAAGTCTTTAAGTTCTTTGTCTTCAAAAACAGCGAACGGCATACTGTTAACTGATGTGTCAATACCTAAGTATACCACTATTCAATCACCTCATTATAATCCCTTACTATATTATCAAGAATACGTCGTATTTCTTTAACTATAGAACCTGCGTTTTTTGAGTTGATTTCAGGTAGTTTAATTTTAAAGTCATAGTCGAGACCACCGTTTTCTGTTTTGTGCTGTTTAGCATGTTCCGATATGTTATATTCATGTTTTTCTCTTTCTACTTCTATAACATAAGGTACACCTGAAAAGTTTTCGTCTATATAAGTAAACTCTTCTTTTAAACGTGTATCATCAAAGATAAATTCGTTAATCCCTGCTTTCTTATAAGCGTTCATAATAGGAAGCAATGTTTCTACAAACACATTAGGGTTTTGATTTCTGAGTTTATCACCGACCTCTAAAAGTATGTTTCTGTCAATGTTTTTGTTTTCATATGGATAGTTTTTTTGAGCAATTGATTTAATGGCGTCAGAAAACCCCAGAATAACTGGGGGTGTAACTGACACATACTCACTTAAACCAATGGTCAATTCGCTTCTAATCATTTCTGAAACCGATGTTTTACCGCTTCGGGCTTTACCTGTTACAAGTATAACTAATGGTGGTTTTTTGTTGTCTCTCATATAATCCCCCACTTACGTTTTCTTTTGTTTTGCGTGTACTACATCATCAATTAAATCAGCAATTTGAGGCATTTCTACTTCAAATTCATCTTCTACTTCCCAGCGACCATTATCGTTCTTTACACTCTTGCGCAATTTAACTGTTTCAGGTGCTTCTTCTACAACATCTCCACCTTCAAGGGTTTGCTCTACACTATAACCTACGTTAAAACCTTGTGCGCTTTCGTTAATTGCTTTAAAAACCGTTGTCGCTGGTCTTACAAAGCTGTAACCATGGAAGTCCCCAGGGTTATTATTGTTATAATCATCTACTTGAAACACTACTGCTCCGCCCTTTGTATAAGAACGAAAATACTCATAAGGAATTACAATCCCTCTCCAAATCTTTTTTGTTTCTGCCACTATTAAACACTCTCCATATCTTTATATTTTTTCTCTATTTCTAACAATTCATTATAACGTGATTTTGTAATCGTTATATACTCGGTTTCATCTTCCACTGCTTCTGTTGTACGTTGTCTGTCTTGAAAGCGTGTGATTGCTTTTTCTACATCCAAACCGTTATTAAGGTAATCAATTTTAAGTTGAGATAAATTATCTTCATCAAATTCACTCAAGGTTATAAAATCAACAAGTATTCGATAAATCTCTTCGTCTAATTCTTTCATCCAATCTTTTTCTTTATAACCCTTGTTTAGCCACTTAGTTTTAAAAATTAAATCGAGAGGAACCTCTTCTATACCAACAATATCGTAATAATCTTTAATCTCTTGGTATTTTTCATCCTTGCGCATTTGCTCGTATAATTTTACTTGTTCATCAATTTCTTTGATTGCTTTGTCGATGTCACCAAACATATCTTTAACGTGCTTTTCAAAAGACGTGTATGGTTCCATGTACTCTGATTTAACCCTTTTCTTTTCATCGTCAATCATTTTACGTATTTTACGTAACTTAGCAAGTACATCTTTGCCTTCTGAAACTTGTGTTTCATCCTCGATTTCGTACTCAACAAAGGGCTCAACCTCGTTTCGAAGACTTTCTTTTAAGTTTTCAACATTTGTGCTGATGTCTCCACGCTTTACATCAGATGTTAATTCATAGTTTTTCTTTTCCATAACGTACCCTCCTTAAAACGGCAAATCTTCGTGATTAACAAAGGTAATAGTTTCCCCTGAGTTAACCTCATCGATGGTTTGTTTTGCCTCTGCTTTACTAATCAATGTTTCTGTAATGTTACCTTTTTCATCTTTTTTACAGAATTTTAAGTCATCTTTTATTTTACCTTGTTTCTTCATACTTTCAAGAAGGTTAACCTGTGCTTTACTTGCTGGTTTTTTTCCATCATCTTCATTACTCCCATTGCTCTTATCTTCTTCCTTTTTTACTGATTTTTGCCTAGAATTAGATTGAGAGTTACTTTGTGCTTTAGATTGTGCTTTAGATTGGGCACTGGAAACTTGTTTCCCTTTGTTGAAACTTTCTGTTTTCGTATTTCCACCATCGTCATTTTTTTGTACTGTAGCGTCAAGTGCGTCTTGTTCGGTAATGTTGTACATTGTCATATAAAGATATCTACGCAAATATGTGATTGTTGAACCCAAACGTTGTACAGCGTCTACCGATGATTTTGCACCGCCTTTTCCCAACATCTCTGCTTCTACATAGGGTACAGTAATTGTTTTTCTGTCCGCCACATCTTCAGTGTTAATTACTGTAATGGAAGCAATGTTGTTTTCTTTGTCAAACGTAATATTATCGTCGATACCATGCTTTGCATTAAGTTCACTGATAAACGGAAGAAAATCAGAAAGTTCGTGGTACCTAAATCCTGCATACTTGTTGTTACCTGATTTCTTAATTTCCATTTTACTTAGTTCTTTTTTCACATCAGCTAAGCGCTGAAATACACTTTTGGTTTTTTCTGACATAAACATTCTCCTTATTTTATTTTTTGTTACATGTATATTATAACATATATTCGGTGGAAAGTCAAGGGATTTTGAATAATTTTTTTATTTTAAGTAAATTTTCTTGAAAAGTTTGTTATCTTTTAGTTGTTTGCTTAAATCATCAAAACCAACTGAGCGAATAAAAGATGGTGTTGCAATCTTTATATTCATTATGTTGAGTTCATCCTCTATAATCTCAGCATTTGTTTCTTTCTGTAAGTAATTCTTTATAATCTTATAGTCTTGCTCATTGATATCGTTAATCGCAATACAAAGAGTTTCCTTTTGTCTCCTGAAAGCACGACCTATTGCTTGGGCAAAAGAAGACCATTTATAATCACTCTGGTAATCTTCGATTTTACCCTCTTTATTAAAGTACTTTTTGATGACCACAGGACTTACTGGTTTTTTATCAAAATAAAGCAATTCAAACCCATCACTATTTCCGTCAACCTCTTCAAGATAATTATAACCTTTAGCGACACTACTTTCTAACCCTGCGACAGTAACATTCCTTACAAAATTATCAACGTAATCAAGAGACGATTTTCTTTTTCCTATCGAATACATACCGTTGTCGTTAAGCATTATATTCTCGTGTTCCTTTGCGACCTCACGTGCTTTCGCAATTGTAGGGAAAAATAACAAGGCTCTAGCGTTAACGTCGTTTGTGGTTTCAACAACCTTTCTTCTTATACGTGCTGGCTGTCTTTCGCTGGCACGCAATAAAATAATTTTTCCTACCTTATCAATCTTTTCTACAATCTCTTCTTTGTGTAAATCAACAAATTGAGTTACCAAGTCATCATGGTATTTCTCCCAAGTTGCTGTTGCCAAAATCGTTTGTCTTGGTCTCTGAAGTATTTTTTGAAGTATTTGTGTATGGAATGCCGTGAAAGTAATGCGTCCAACTTTTTTACGTGGTTTATCATCTGCTTGTGATTTAGATAATATAACACTTTCCGCACTATCTGTAAGAAGGTGTAACCCACTTTCTTCGGAATTATCTTTAATAGAGTTCTCTTTAATGTCTCTAACATGAGTATTGTGGTATACTTCATATAACACATTATCTTCTTCAAATTCTTCAGTTTTTACATAATCTTTGTGTGTTTCGATTTCATTAACCAAATCTAAATAGTTAACTTGGGGGTATAGTTTCCATTGTTTTCTTAATTCAACAGAACCATAATCTGTAGTGGTTGCATCCAAACACTTGGTGGATGTCTTGTAATCTTCATTATCTTTAATGTCATCGAGTGTAAGACTTTTGGTGTTACTTGTCCATAATTCCATACCTGCAAAGTGTTCACGTTTGTATAAACCACCTACATCCAAATCTAAGCGTGTAGCAAGCTCTGTATAGGTGTGTGCTTCGTCTATTATAACCTTTAGGTCTTCTTGGTCGAGTATACTTAAACTGTCCTTGTAATAGGTCAAAATGTTTCCAGCGTTGATAAAATAATAATGGTGTGATATAATAACGTCTGCTTGCTCAACCGCAAGTTCATGTTTATCGTGTTTATTTTCAGATGTATAAATGTATATCTTTCCCATTTGATGAAGACCTTCAAAAGCACCATCACTCTTATCGTTAATACGGTCAGATAAACGTACAATTGCTTCCTTGTTTTGTAGCAATATAAGCGTTTTTTCTTTGTTGTTAATTGCTTTAAGTGCTTCCTCTGCTATGGCCTCCGTTTTACCCCAACCTGTGGGTGCTTTAAACAATACAGTTTTCTCATCAAACTCACCAAAACCATGTGACTGTTCAAAGCTCATGCGGTTAAGTACCAGCTCTTTAAGTTCTCTATTTAAGCGCCAGTACTTTTCTGCACAAACTTGTCCGTGACACTTTGCTACATAAAAACCGTCTTTCTTAAAGGCATAAGCGTTTGCGTTTTTCTTGTCAGAGTGCTCTTCATGGAAAAGGCAAGGGAAGGTAATAATGTCGCCTTTTTTAACCATTTCCGGGATGTCAGAAACTAGGTGAGGTAATTCCGCTAGTAGCTTCTGGAATTCCCTTATGTCAACCTTATCATACCCAAGTGCCTCTTCTTCAGGTGTACTTTCTTGTTCGTCAAGCACAACTTTTTTCTTGCGCTCCTCTTCCTTTACAAACTTATCTTCAAGTTTTTGTTTACCATTGAATAAATCAAATTTTTCTACTTTGTGTTCAACAACATCGTTTATATCAAAATGAAGCGGTTTAATTTCATAGTCTGATAAATTAGAGATGATATATTCATATCCGTCCCCACGCTTACCAGCGAAAGCGGCTAAATTCTTGTCACCATAAAAAATCTCAACATGCGTATTCTTTTTCTTTTTTGGAAGCCTAATACCATGATATTCATAGAAAACCTTAAACTTACACTTTCCCTCAAACACATCGTTGAGTGTATATTGAGAAGAGTAGACAATAAAATCATCTCTTCGCATTTTCTCTCTTACGGACATAGCCTCGTTGCTATCGGGTTCATCAACGTCTACCACAAGTACACGAGAGGCTTCGCCTGTATTTAAATGTAATGTTGTTACATTGGGGTTTAATATGTTAACTTTGGGGTTCGCTTGTTTTCCAAAACCAGCAACATAGTGGTCTTTTAACTCTTTAATATGCAAACTACAACCCCCCTTTCCGTTTAGTTGCTTGTTTTTTTCTTTACTGTTAAGGTTTCTAATTCCATGTCTTTAGATAGCTCTAAAACACCACCCAAGTTAATTTTATCTTGTATATACTCATTGAGTTCTTCTTTAACGTCATCCATCTCTTTTTTCTTGGGTTCGTTTTCGGTTTCAAATTCATAACTAATAACAAACCTAACTTTTACTTTGCCCATCTTACACCAACCTAACTATAAACCCAATTATGACAGAAACCACAAAACACAAAAAGAATGCATTCATTAAGGTTATTGTTTTATTTTCAAAGTTGTAAAAGTCATTTTTGATGGTTTTTTTAAACTCATATCTTTTTTCTTTTTTATACTTTCTTTTGTAAATGTGGTAACCAATAAAATATATACCGATAGTAATCAAAACCAGTAAAATGAAAAAGACCTCAATGTAAAAGTAAATAATTATACCACCTTTCTTTTAATTTCAAATTATAAACCACACTGTATTTGTGCACCGCAATTTACGCATGTAGCACAACCACCTGCGTCTTTTAACTCTGCTGTCTTACAAATGATACAAATATCCCCTGGTGAAGTACCATACTCTTTGTCTGTTTTATCCACCCTGATAATTGTACCGTTGTCGTACTCAAGTTCACGACCTTCTTCAAAAATGTCGCTTCTAACAATGCTTGCGTCACTAGGCGTATGCTTAACAACGTCCTTAGGTTCTTTTTCGTAACCAACCACAGTTCCGTTCACTTTAATTCTTTCGATAATACCACCCTTTTATATTATTTGTCTTCATCACTTAACAAACCATAACCTATTAAAATTATAACACAGGATACCTTTAATTTTTTTCTACACCAAATTTACTCAACAACCCCTCAATATAGGGATTGTCTTCTACCTCCTCACCTGTCATCTTTTCAAGTATGTCAAAAGCAATGTGTACATAAGCCTCTTTATTCAAACTCTTTGGTATATCAGTTTCTTTAAATTCGTTTACCAATGTAATGTTCTTATTATAACTACGGTTAGCAAGGGATGTATCATCACCTTTATCATACTTAACTGCGTTTTTCTTATCCTTTGCTAAATAATACCGTACAACGTTAGGTAAACGTTTAATTTTATTGTCTTGTTCATCTACAAGGAAAACTCGCATATCTTTATTATACTTATGGTACATTAAATAATCTCTTATGTCATGTTGTGAATATATGTATTCTCGTATTGGTGTACCGTGCATTAAGTTTTCTACAACTGCGTCAACAGAAACCCTTGCAAAACATGAGTTCTTTTTAGAAGGGCTTGTGTCCATGTCACCCTTTCGTTTCAAGTTACCCTCGTTGTCTTCCGCAACAAAATTGTTAACATCCCTGTAATAAGCTCGATTAAACTCAACCTCTTTAAAATCAAGACCAAATTCTTCTGCCCATTTTTTGGTGACCTCACTATAAGAGGTGTCCCCATTATCAACGATTGTTAGACCGTCTGTGTTTAAATATACAACCTCAAAGCCGGCCGCACGTAAGTCTTCAATTAACCTAAGTTGTAGCAACTGTCCTGTAATCGTAACTTGATATAAATTATTAGGTGAATAAAAACGACTTTTTTCATAACCCATTCTACCATAAAAAGAGTTAATACTTTTCTTTACAGGTTCTCTTCTTGGGTCATTAGTTTTCCCATAATACTTTTTATCTTCAATGAGTTTTGATAACATACTTTTATCTTTAACGTTGTTGGGTAAGAAATCAAAATTAACCATAACTTGAGGGTAATACTGGTCAATATCAATATCAATAAGACCTTTATAATAAGATTTCCTAACCGCTCCATGAGCGCCACCCATAGCCAATGAAACCTCCATATTGTCTACGTAAAACTTGGTGTTGAACTTGTAACCTGGCTCAAGCCTTAATCCCTTATAGGTTTCTTCAACGTCTTTGAATTCTTGAGTTTTAAAATTAAAGTTTACTGGTGGGCGGTAACGCCAAGTAGTAGGTACTTGGTTTTTAACACTATCATCGACCATTGCGATTTCAACAATGTTACCTACACTACTATCCATGTACTTTCTGTCTAATCCCCAATAATCAATTACATCGGTTACCACTTGCATTTCAGAACCAACAAGGTCTTTGTCTGTTTTAATAGTAATGTCAACGTCATTTTCACAATATTCTTCAAGTAAAGGAATGTCTTCGTCTTTAATCAACTGCTCAGGGGGTATAGGAAGCGTTTCTAATTTTGGATGATGTAACCTACACCCTATTTCTTTAAGGCTAACACCAACCCCCAAAAACGTTGACACATCCATTTCATATGTTCTTTCCTTAATCATATATTCGCCAAATATTTGTTTATAATATTTGTTCTCAAATATAATGTCTTTACTTATTTGAAACATCTCTTCTTCTTGTTTTTTACTTGGTGTGTTTTTAAATTTTTGCAACAAGTAATTTAACATAACACGGTCATATCGTGCATTGTTGAAACCCACAAATATAAAATTATCTATGTTAGATAGTAATCTTTTTAGGGTTGGTATGTAATCCATACGGCTGTGAACAGTAATCTTTTTTCCGTCTTCGTCTTTAAAAACAACCAACCAAAAGTTGGGGTAAACCTCAAAATCGTAATATAATTTTTTCATCAAATCACCACCTTACATATTATAACACAAAAACTTACATTTGTCAATACAAAATCTAATTATTTTTTCTTTCTTCGTTCAATCGTTTATAAACTGTGGGTCTTGATACACCAAGTATATCTGATATTTGTGTCATATTATATCCTATAAGAATTAGGTTTGTAATCGTCCCGTCAACATGCTCCCTATCGTCTGACAAAGTGTCTAAAAAAGTATACGTTGTATCGTCATTTGTTGCCTTTGGTATAGGCCTATCAAGAGATAAAATTAGAGGTTCTCTTTTTTGGGAACGTTTTAAAGAGTAAAGTTTGTTTTTAAGAGATGTTTCCAAGTATGAAAAGAAGGGCGTCCCCCTACTTTCATCAAACTTATCATATACATCCAGAAATACCATACAAGCCTCTTGGTACATATCTTCTTTTTCACCAAGTCCTTCTCTAACGTATATATTTGCATATTTATGAAGTAAGGCTTTATATTGTTCAAGTTCTTCATTTTTTGATTTTAACATACTCCCTCTGCACCTCTTTTATTTTAGTGTCCTCTACTGCTTTTTCGAGCATTCTTTTTGCAACCTTGAAATCAATGTTGTCTTCATACATATAACTCAAAGTGTTCTTTTGGTCGACGGTACCTACTGCATAATTAGCAACTGATTTATGGTTCTTATACAACTCTAAAAGGTCTGTTTGTATTTCACTTTCTTTTATAATTCGCACTTTTCCGTGTTCGTCAATATTAAGTTCACTCATTATTTCTTTGATTTTTGTTTTTGTCATATCAAGTTGGGCTTGAAGCGTTAATATTTCATCTTCAAGGCGTTTAGCAATATTGACTAAATCATCAACCTCTTTAAGTTTTTCATCATTTAGGCTTTCTTTGTACCTTGACAAACTCACTCACTCCTTTGCTACATTCTTTAAGTGCATTCTCTAATACGTTTTTAGGGTAATACCGTTTTGCCTTTCTTTCATCAAACTTGTACTTCATTCCAGACATGAATATTTGAGGATGTTTTTCTCTTAGTTTATCCTCATCTACCCTGTGTCTTCTTTGTACCGTTACTAGGTCGTTATCTGTATGTACGGTGTCAACACCTATGTGTAATAGATAGTTTAGTAAATCTTTTCTTGCTTTTTGTTCTGCTCTTTCTGCCTCTTCTTTTATTTCCTTTCTGCGATAAATTTCCTGAACATACTCATTGGTCTTCTTTATTTTGTCCATTGTTGAAATCACCTTTCTAAAATATCGTTAAGGCGAATAAGTTTCAACCCTTCTCGCACAGTGTCCTCTTCAGTGTTAAAATCATCATTCAAAACAACATAAGGAATATCATAGACCTTGCACTGTGCCTCTAATTTACTTTTATATGTTTTTAATAAATTATAAAAATAGTTCCAGTTATTTTCAATATTATCCATTTCTTGCGCTCTACCACGTTTTTTAATACGTCTTACAAACGTATCCCATGAAATATCTAATATAATATATAAGTCAGGTTGCGTTACTGTGTTCATGTAACTGTGAAACAACCCGTTATAGAAATTCAATACTTCAGGTTTATGCTTTAAATTTTCTTGTGCAAATAACCAGTGTTCTATGATATGTCTATCTACTACAACATCTTGTGTCTTCTCTAATTGTGTTTTATAGTGCTTGTGCAAGAAATATACTTGAAGCAACATTTCAACGTCGTCTTTACCCTCATACAACCAACGTAAAAGTGTGTTAAATACTTCATCGTCATTTCTAAACTCATCTAATACGTCATAACCAAGTTCTTTCGCTAAACCTTTAACAAGTGTTGATTTTCCACTTGCAATCATTCCACCAACAGCGATTTTCATGCTACACCAAATCCTTTAATATAGTAGTTGAGGTTTTTCACAAGTTTTTCATACTGAGACAGTTCTTCGTTTAATCGAGCATTTTCTGCAACAAGACGGTTAACCTTGTTTTCTAAGGCTTCGTACATTTCTTTTAATTCTTTGTTTTCTTGTTCGATTTCAGTATACTCATTAGAAAACGCTTGTGTTTCTGCGGTGTGAAAGTCAATCCATGGGGCTTCTTCAGAAAAAATATTTACATCATTACTATAAAAAACTACTTCTTTAACAGAGGGTTCGTCTTCTTTTTCTTCATCTTCGAATTCGTCCATATCTGTTTCCTCAAAAAGTGAGTGTGTATAATAAACATCATCTTTATATACAAACCAACAATTATCTTGACAAACATCTTTAAGTTCTTCAGTGTTACTATTGTGACCAAATCTTGTGCCTTCTAAAAAAGGAAGATATAAAAGCAAAGTGTCGTTGCTTTGCTCTTTAACAACATAACCGTACAAATCTTCGAAACCAACCGATGGTAAAAAACGGTCAATAAACTCAACATATGTAGATAAAATATCTTTAACCTTTAACTCATTTTTAATTATCCCTTTAACCTTTTTAATTTCGTCTTCAATGTCTTCTAAATCCTCAAGGGTTGTTTGGTAATGTTCCCTTATACCCTCTTCTGTGGTTTCTTCGTCTTTTAATGCTGTTAAGCCTGCTATAAAATGAAACTCAAGCATTGCCTCTTCTAAATCCATCATTGCTAATTCGAGTTTTTCAATATTCTTTTTATTCATAATACTCCTCCTTTAATTTTTGGATTAGTTCATGAATTTGATTTAGCTTAGCGCTCTTCAATTCACTCACTAGTTCTAACATATAATCATATGTCTCAATATCTTTTGGTAAACCAAATTCAAATTCTAAATCTCCCATGTTTAGTGTTGGGACAACGTAATAGTCTTCTTCAATAATTTCTTTTGCAAATTTGGTGTCCCCGTTTTTCAAGCGTTTAATATCTTGGTTGATATGGTCTTTAGCGAATTCAATGTTATCTTCATAATCTAAATATTCATCGGTAAAATCTTTTGGTTCTGGATAGTCATCTACAAAGTTTTTCCATTCACTCATAATTATTCACTCTCCCAATCTAGTTTTTGACCGCATAATGAACAGTAATTGTCGTTTAATTCTTTCACTAATCCCCTGCAATTTCCGCAATTTCCAACAGCTGTAATACCCTTGTTTTCCTTGTGGTTCACTTTTAAAGGAACGTTGCGTTTTAACGCTTTTTCAATTGCCAAAAATCGTTCATCTTCCTCAGGAAAAACTTCTTCAGGATAAGGGTCACGTTCCCAATTTGTTACTGTTGTTTCCCAAATATCATTTAAATACTCTAATTCTTTACTCATCTTTATCTTTCGTCTCCTTTTTAATTGTAGGGCGGTAATTATTATATAACGATTTTTCCCCAGTCACGTTTGAGTTGACGCCTTTTAATCTTTTTTCGAATAAAGTTGAATTATCATACTCTTTTTGGACAGTGGTTTTTCGGTCAATGTGTTCTAATACGTATTGTGCTCTCAAAGGTTTTACTTCTTCATATAAAAAGTGCTTATACTCAATATCAAAATCTAAAACGTCTTTTAACTTACCAACAAATGTTTCATTACCATTCTTTTTCATTTTGGGCAACCAAACCGACAAAAACTCTTCGTCTACACTTTCAATGAATGGTGGGACGTAACCACTTTGAGAGCCTTCTACATTCAAACAAACCACGTTAGTATTATCAATTTTTACAACAATTTTTAAGTCCCAATAATATCTATCACCAAGATTAAATAAATATAATACTTTATTATCTATAATGTCTTTTATTTTCATTTTACTCTTCCTCGATTATAACCTTATACCCTAATTCTTGTTCAATTTCCTTTTTCGTCATTGTTTTTATTTCGTCTTGACTTATATTACCTCCAACCTTTTGATATCCTTGATATAAATCGTTATCAACAATTTGCCCGTATTGGAACAGGGTACCCTCAACGGTTTGATGGCTTTGATGTAAGTTTTCGCTAACGTTTTGGTGTCCTTGATATAAAAAACCACTAACGATTTGTTCCTCTTGATGTAAATCACCTTCAACCGTTTGCTCATGTTGAGATAAATTACCCCCAACCTTTTGATGGCTTTGAAACAAACTGTCGCTAACTTTTTGGGCGCTTTGAAATAAACTGTCGCTAACTTTTTGGTCGCTTTGATACAAAGTCCCTCCAACTTTCATGCTTGAGATGTCAACCGAACAGTTTCCAAAATCTAACCCGGACAAATCAACTAAATCACTACTGTCATCATAGTAAATACTCTTCAAAAACTCTACTAAGTCTTCTTTCTTCATTTCTTATCCTTCTCCTTCTAATTTTTCCTCAATTTTTAATTTTAATTTTCTTTCTTCTTCTTGTGTTTTTTTAAATTGTTCTATACGTAATTTTTTATCTTCTTCCAACTTCTCAATCATATACTTGTTTTTTGCGATAGAACGATACTGAAATGGGTAATTATAATATTGGTCGTTGTGTCTTTCTCTGAACCAATTTATAAACTCTTCGTTTTCCTTCCTATTTTCTTTCTCTTTTGATTTCATGTATGAAACTGCGTCTTTTAGATAATAAATAAAATCAAGCGAAACCATAAATATAGAGAAGGCGACAATTGGAAGGATAGCACTTAAAGGTATACTAATATACCAAATAAATTTATTGAAGACTGTTACATATAGTGAGACTGCTGCAATAGTAAACAATAA
>PWHJ01000018.1 GCA_003554865.1 Bacteroidota bacterium
ATCCACACCAACATAATGTTCGGCCAACTTAAAACACCTCCGTATAGTATTGCCCTACTTAAAAAATGATTTACAAGCATCTAGCATAAATGTGGGCTCTGATCACTGACATCTCAAATAGGATTAGTTTAATCTTATAGCCTGGATTAACTATATCTCAAGAGCTCTCCAACATCGAACCAAACGACCTCCTTCTACATCTTTCAACTCCTGTTTTTCTTCCTTACAACGGTCTTTTGCATAGCTGCAACGGTTATAAAGCTTGCAGCCTACATTAGTTTCCTGCACGACTTCGCCTTTAATTTCTATTTTTTTGTCAGTCCTTCTCTTGCTCCCCAGAAAAGTTGCAGTTAACAAACCCCTGCTATAAGGATGCAAAGGTCTTTCAAACACATCTTCCTTACTACCGCTTTCCACAATTTCGCCCAAATACATCACAAATACCCTGTTGGCGATGTAACGAACAACCCTGAGATCATGAGAAACAAATATATAACTTACACTTTGCTTTTCTTGTAACTCTAGCAAAAGATTTACAATTTGTCCCCGGATCGACATATCTAAGGCAGAAGTAGGCTCATCGAGAAATACGAACTCTGGTTCAACAGCGAGAGCACGGGCTACACCTACTCTTTGCAACTGTCCACCACTCATTTCATTGGGGTATTTGCTAACAAACTCAGTAGGATCCAGACCCACAAGATTAAGGTAATACTCTACCATCTCTTCCCTTTCCCGGTGGTTCAGGTGCCTGATCATGCGCAAGGGATCCATTAAAGCCTGGCCCACTTTCATCATAGGGTTAAAAGAATACAAAGGACTCTGAAATACCATTTGCATTTTTTCGCGGTATGGCAGAAATTCGCTATCACTTAAATTTTGTATTTCTTCACCATCATATATTACTTTTCCACTGTTTACTCTGGTTAGGTTAAGGATACATTTAGCCAGAGTCGATTTTCCACATCCACTTTCACCAACAAGGCCTACTGTATCTCCGCTGGGAATTTTTAAACTAACCCTGTCCACTGCGCGGAAAGGCTCTTTACTAACCAGTGATACCTTTACCAGGTATTCCTTGACCAGGTTTTCAATCTCTAATACCTTCGTGCTTTTTTCTTTCTGACAGCTTTGATCCATTGTCACCATATATTACTATCAACCCTTTCTTCATGCTTGATGGCAAAATACGAAGTGATCATCTTCAACCTGCTTCTCAGAAGGAGTTTCCCGATAACATATATCTATAGCCTGGTCACAGCGTTCAGCAAATGAACATCCCTGGTAAAGAACTTTAAGATCAGGAACATTACCCGGTATATAACTCATTCTTTCCCCGCCTGCCGCTTGGAAACACCTCATCAACCCTTTTGTATAGGGGCTCGATGATTTATGTAAAACCTTTTCAATATTACCGTATTCCATGATTCTACCTGCATACATAACAGCTACTTCCGAACATACCTCATCTACTACCCCAATATCGTGGGTAATTAAAATAAGTGAAGATTTCATTTCCGTAATAACATCTGTGATTAAATCAAGTATCTGGATCTGGGTAGTTACATCGAGGGCTGTAGTCGGTTCGTCAGCAATCAGCAGGGAAGGATTACATACCATGGCCATTGCGATCATTGCCCTTTGCCCCATTCCTCCACTATACTGGTGAGGATAATCATGAGCTCTAACACTAGCATTGGGAATACCCATTTTATCCAAAATGTCGACAGCTTTTTCCATTGCCGCTTTTTTCCCAACATTTGGGTTATGGTAACGGAAAATATGAGCAATCTGCTCCCCCACGGAAAAAAGTGGGTTCAGTGCAGTTTGCGCATTTTGAAAAATCATCCCAACTTCACAACCCCTGAACGCAGTAAGTTGTTTTTTATTATACTTTAGAATATCTTCACCTCGATAAATAATATGTCCATTTGCAATCCTTGCCGTTGAAGGTAAAAGCTGCATAATCGAAAACGCCGTTACACTCTTCCCTGAACCACTTTCCCCTACAATACCCATCATCGTCTCTTTACCCAGTTTAAAAGAAACTCCTTGAAGAGCATGCACTACCGGCATATCTTTTAAATTTTCTCCAAACCTGAGATCAAGATTTTGAACTTCCAATAAAGTACCGTTAGTTCCCATCTAAACCTCTCTCCTATATAAGCTCATCAAGCGATGGCCAAGATTATGCATCAAAATAACCGATAAGAATATAGCCAAACCAGGAAATACCGATGCCCACCAATAACCTCTGACTATGTGAGGCGCGCCTCTCATAATCATCTGCCCCCATTCAGGTTGAGGTGGTTCAATACCGACGCCTATGAAGCTCAATCCGGCAATAATTTGAATAGCATAAGCCCCCTGGATAGAGAATTGTGACAGCACCGGCCCCAAAGCATTAGGCAAAATATGGCGAAACAATACTGAAGCTTGAGAATTACCAGCACATCTTGCGGCCAGCACGTATTCACAGTTTCTCATCGGCAAAACTACACTTCTTACTAATTTCAAGAATACAGGGATGTTATAAATAGCAATAATCAAAAGCAGGTTTAGATAACCTACTCCAATCATTATAAAAAGTGCTATAGCAAAAAGAAACATCGGAAATGATTGGATAACTTCCACAAAGCGACTGGAGATGTCATCCATTATTCCACCATAATAAGCAGAAACAACTCCCAACGGTACTCCAACTGACATGCCAAGCACTACACCAAGCATAGCTATAGACAAAGCTGTTCTGGTAGCAGCAATTACCCTCGAAAAAACATCCATCCCCATATGATCGGTGCCAAACCAGTATTCAGCTGAAGGGGGTTCAAGTCTCATGGCCATATTAGGCTGCTCTGGATCATGAGGTACAATAATTTCTCCAAACAGTGCCAAAAATACAATAAGAAATACCCCCCAAAAAACAGGAGTACTGATCATGCGAAGTATTGTCTCTTTGCTGGTTTTCTTCCTAACTGTACCTTTTTGTTCATTAGACAATTTTTTGTTTTGATTATTTGAAATTGCCATTGTTTCTACCCTCTTTCAAGGTTCTTGTTAACTTTCGCGCGCTCAAGCAAAGTTTTCTTTTCATCAAGCTTCATGGTATCGGCATTAATAAATACAATATATTCAGAAGCTGCTTTTTCCAAAGATACATATCCATGCACTAAATCTTCCAGCACTTTATCTGCCGCTCTTTCCCAAGGAAAGCCGTAGCCACCCCCGCCGCCGGTACACACATTTATTCTGGTTCCCCTGGGTACAGGCAAATGATCAACTTTCAATAAATTTTCTTTACTACCGTCCGGATAAAAAACCTCCACACTCGGAGTAGCACCACTTTTTCCTCCAAACAAGCCCCATTGGGGAGTAACCGTTCTTTCAAACCAAAGGCTCAACCTTGCCTCGTCATCCATGATTTCGTAATCTCTTTCTACATTCAAGCCACCACGATTTCTCCCGGCACCTTCACTGTCACGACCCAAGGCATATCGCAATATTTTAATCGGATACCTATTTTCCAATGTTTCAACGGGAATATTGCAGAAATCACCGGCAGCTGAATGGATCACTGCACTTGCCCCATCACCATAAACACTTGCACCCCAACCGCCTGCAGTAGCTTCTCCGTAAACATACATCTCCTTGGAATGAGTATCATTTCCGATAATGATTACATTCCAAGCATCTCCCGGTAAGCCCGCAGCCACCCTATTAGGGATAGCTTCAGCAAGACTTTTTATAATAAGATCTACCAAAAGCATTGTGTGGGTACCGTATTGCAAGCAAGCAGCGGGCTCTTCAGCATCAAAAACAGAACCCTTTTCCACGTTAATCTTTAGGGGACGGAAACTTCCACCTGTAACTCCTTCTGTAGGGTTAATCAAGAAGTTATAAGCTAAGCGGCAGGCGGCAACTGTTTGAGGGTAACCACAGTTAGTGTTTCCCTGCCGCTGCTTGCTGGAACCGGTGGTATCAATATCAAGATCACTGTCCTTTACAGTTACTTTTACTTTTACTAAAAAAGCTTCTCCGGTTTGAAAATCATTATCGACCCAACCTTGAGCTTCATATACTCCATCAGGAATAACGTTAATGATCTTTCTCTCTACTTCTTCAGATGCTGCAAATACTTGAACCATGGCAGCTCTTACTGTTTCCAACGAAAAGCGCTCAATTATTTCGATAGTTCTTCTTACTCCCATTAGACATGATGCAATCTG
>PWHJ01000243.1 GCA_003554865.1 Bacteroidota bacterium
CCCTGTGTGTGTGTCCGTAGTGGGTCAGATAGGTGATGACAGTGTCGTTGTCCTCAACAAGTGTCAGATGCTCGACCATCTCTACAAGCGAATCGTTCTGCATGCGGATCTGGTCCCTTATCGGACACACGCTGAAACTCGTAATCGTCGTTATCTAACATTTCAGCTAGATACTGAAAGTCGCCGTGTAAAAAAATCTCTACATTATTATTAGGGAAAACCTTAATTTCTTTAATAAAACGCTCTACCATTCTTTCGTTAATTTCTTTTGGTTCTCTGACCTTTTGGTCTAAAACCTTTTTAACTTCTTCCATTCTACGTTTTTTATCAAATACTTTTTTATTCCGGTCTTCAAATTCTCGAATTCTTTCGTCTAACTGTACTAAATGACTTTCGTATTCTTCTTTTTTACTCTGAAATTCTTTTTTATCTATCAAACCTTCCGTATACATTTCTAATAGCTTGTCCTTCTTCTGTTCGTATTTCATTTTGTCGCCGGTTAATTTTTTGATGGTAGATTCGTAGTCAGTTTTTTCTAATAACTTGTCCAATTCTTGAATTACCTTATCTATAGAAGTTTCTTTATTTTGCCAAAAGTCGAAAATAACTTCTTTAACTAATTGGTCCATAACTGGCGCACTTATTTTATCATTGTCGCAACCCAGATTATGTTTTTTCCCGTGAGTTCGATAAGTCGAACAAATCCAAATATCGTTTTTCATTGGTTTAAAATAGGCGTGCCAATATTTCTGACCGCATTTAGCGCAAACTATTTTTCCGGATAACGGATATTTTCCGCTAAAGTAACCGGCTAATTGCTCTTTTCCTTTGCCTTCGTGTTGTTTACCTATACCGTGCTTTTTCCGTTTTGAGTCTAGGACCTCTTGCGCTTTTTCCCAGGTTTCTTTTGAAACTATAGCAGGTACGGCGTCTTCATGTATTATCCATTCTTCTGGTGGATTATCTTTGAATTTACCGGTATCGAAGTCTTTAGTTCTCGTATTCATAACTAGAGTTCCTTTATACTTCGGATTACGTATCATTCTTTTTAACGTAGTGTGAGAAAAGGGACCGCCGTTCTGATTAGTAATTCCTTCATTATATAGTTCTTGTTGGATTGTCCTAAAACCGGCGCCTTCAATATATCGTCTGAATATATAACGGACTACTTCCGCTTGTTCTTCGTTAATATGTAGTTCCCCATCTTTTTGGTAGTAACCCCATATCCTGCCGTTAGTAACTACGCGACCTTTTTCCATACGTCTTTGGTGTGCTTTATATATTTTCTTTGATAGGTCACGAGAATATTGCGACGCCATACCCGCCTTAACTGTCATTATAAATTCGTCGTCTGGTTTATAATACGTTTCAGTCATAGTAAAAAATAATTGTTTTTCATTTTTAAGTAGGCGGTCAATAAATAAGTACCAGTTTAAAGGGTTTCTGTTTAGTCGGCTTTCATCTTTAACTAATACAATATCAAACTTGTCCGATAACAAATCGCGGTATAATCTATTATATTCATTACGGCTTTTAGTCGAGGTTCCGGATTTACCTTCGTCTATATACTTATCGACAAGTTCCCAATCCTCTTGTTTATCGACGTAGTCTTCTATTTCACCTATTTGGTTTTTAAGTGCGAATTGCTGACCTTCTTCTCCAGTACTTACTCGAGCGTAATACACGACCTTTTTCATATCACCAACCCCTTTTCAGTATGTGTCCATTGTTACTCAAATTGTAACACAAACCGAAAATAATATTAAGCACTTTTTTCGTTAGACTCGTTTTCTAATCGTTTTTTAATATTTTCAGCGGCCTGTTCAAATTCATCAGCCGTAATAGTATTTTCATCTTTCAATATTTCTAAAATCATTATTTCTACGGGTTCTTTTGGTGAAGCCATTCAATCACCTCCGTAATTTTAATAAAAAACGCGCCCCCTCGAAAAAGGGACGCGCACATTTCCGTCACAAGGTCTTATTATTTTTTAACTAGGGGTATAGGTCGAGCCGTTTTAGACCCCTTCGCCTCTATTTCTATAAACTTTGTCTTTCTTAAATTTAAGTGCATTACTAGCATTTTTCTTTATTCCGGTCATGTTTTCAACTATATTTGGCGCTACCATGAAAATAATTTTAAACGGGTATTTTTTCTCAAATTTATGTCTTAATTGTTCTTTTTGGTCCGGGTCTTTAACCATAACGTTTTTATCATATCTTAAAATAACGAGTTTCACGTCCGGGACCTGGTTTGCTTGGTCCAGTATTTCTGTAATCACTTCTTCTAAATACTTCGGTTTCTGTTTTCTTGCAATGCTCCCTGCTACTTTAATTTTGTGTTTATTATATTCGTTCTTTTGGCTCAGTTCATATCCTACGCCTATTAAATCATTACTTCCTGAATATTCTATGTGAAACGTCGCCCGGATTATATTCTGTTCCGGGAAATCGATTTTTTCGCGGGCAGGCTTCGCTGCAGGTTCCTCCTTGGCTTTGGTTTCTTCTTTAGGTTTGGACTTGGCCTTCGTTTCGTCTTTAGGTTTGTTTTCTTTTGGTTTCGTCTTTTTCTTCTTGGCCGGTTTATTCGGTTTTTTAACTAGTTCTTCTTCTAATTTCTTTAATAGCGGCGGCAATCTGTCATTTTTTGTCGTAACTTGCTCATATATACTATTTCTAAATTCAAATTTTTCCCTTTTTTCTTTGTTTTGAGATTCGCTCACTATGCGCTCACCGCCTTTTTATAGTCGTTTAAATCGTAGACAATTAAAGGACTGTTTATAAATGGACGTGGGTTTGTAAACTCGATATTCGCATTTAAATTATTTAATAAATATCTAAAGTCTATATACTTAACTGTTTCGCTATATAGACAAACATAATTATAGTCGTCTTCTATAAAGTAATTAATAGCGTCGATAAAGCTATTATGGACCGTCTTTAATTCGTTGTAATTGCCGTTGTATTCGTTATAATAGGTTCGGTGGTATTTACCACCCTCGAATATTTTAATATGGACCTGCCATTTATCGCCGTTACAATATAAAAACTGTTCAAACTCGTAGCTTTTTATATTAACGCCCCCTTAAAAAAATTAAATATAAAAAAACCGGGTATTAAACCCGGCCTTATTAACCTTCGGACCCTTCGTCTTGGTTTTCTTTTTTACGTTTTAAAATGCTATATGTTTTCAGTAATTCCGGCGACGGGTTCTTGCTAGTGACCTCCCAGGCGCTTTTGAGGTCGGCGTCCGTAACTTCGCCGTCCTCTCGTGCTATTTTCTGCAGCCGGGCCTGCTCCTGCTTAAAATTCCGGCTAGTTTCTCCGGACTTGTTAGCGTCAACGGTGTCGCGGTTTGCTTTCATCATTTCGTAGCGCGCTCTGCTTACTTCGTCGTTATTTTTTTCAGCTTCCTGTCTTAACTGCTCGACGTATTGGTCGCTTGGACTTTTGGCGTATGGATACTCCTGGCCGTCGAATAGCGCGTCCCTTAATTCATTGAATTCGCGCTTCGCTTTTGCGTATTCGGTCCTTTTTTCCGGTTTATTCGTGGCCTTCGCTTCGCGCTCTAGTTTTTTAAGCTCTGATTGAGTAATTATTTTCATTTATAGATACTCCTTTCGCAATTTTCTGGCTTCATGTTCATCAATAGTATATTTTTGTCTTACGTTTTCAAATTGGAAGTTTAAAGGATTCTTAAATATTCCGTTTTTCTCTGTGTTTATTTCGTCTTTTACTTCTTCTTTGACGCTTTCAAATTCTTCTTGGGCTTGTTTAAAGTCTTCTAGTGCCTGCAGGTGTGCCTGTTTAGTTTCGTATAATTGGTCGAGGACCCCTTGCCCTTTTTCTTGCATAAATTCCGGGACGTATTCTTCATTGAAGGCCTTTACAAGTTCACTACTTGAGATATTACTTTCACCTTTAAATATTTTGAGTTTGTCTTCTTTTACTTTAATTTCTGCTTCTTTATCTTTTATCTTTGAATTCAACTGTTTTAAGTGATCTTCTAAATCTGCTTCCGGATTGTTGACGCTTTCCTCAATGCTTTCCTCATAATTCTTTTTTAATTCTTTTAATTCGTCTTTAGCCTGCTTTAATTCTTCCTGCAGCTTACTTGATCTTTCTTTGTTATATTTTTGATATTTTTGATATTCTTCTAACTTGTTGAATTTAACCAAAATCAAACTCCCCCTTCAATTTATTAGTAAGTTTTTCTAACTGCCGTACAATAAAAAACCGCCACTTCGGCGGCGTAGGTTTCGGCGCTTCAGAGTCTTCTTCCGGTTCCGGAAACAAGTCTGAATAAATATCAAGCAATACGTCCTTATTGTCTTTTATATAGCGTTTAGTAATTGCGGTGTCGCTTTCGTGTTTAAATCTACTGTAAATAAAAGGCTCCTCAACGGTTTGCATATAAACTTCTTTACTACTGGTCCATAATTCAAACTTCGCCTGGCCGTACATTACGGCTACGTCCTGCAGTTTGTCTATTATTTCGTGTCTAGTTCGTTTGTAAGGCGTAATAAAGTCGCTTTTGGGTTCGCCGTTGACGTATACTACTCCTACGATAAATTCAACGTCTTTTAATTTTTCTATATTACAAATTATAAAAAAGTCTTGTATTTGGGCCACTTATTAATCACCTCCTTCTAGGTCTTTTAAATTGTAACTTATAACTTCACCGTCCTTACCGGTCGCGGCTTTCATTTCGTCGTCGAGTTCTTTTTCGAAGTCGCGCTCTAAATCTACTAATAAGTTTTCGTCCAGGTCTACCGCGTCGGCTAGTCCCCCGCCGTCTTCTGTTTCGCCGCTTTCTAGACTGACTGTTCTACGGCTACCAATTCGTTCTTTTCCTTCTTCATTTCGTATTTTATGATCGTGGAAATAGGCTTCTACGGGTAAATAAGAGCCGTTGTTTTTCTTTCTTTGCCGTGCCGCGTCTTGCCGGAGTTTGCAGTCCACGCTGCAGTAAGATTGATTTCCGTGATATGCTATAAAAGAGTTATTGCAGTCCCAGGCGTTGCACTCTTTTATTTTTTTAATTCTGCTTTTATAATCCCAGGCCGTGATTTCGCCCTTGTCCCACAAATAATATAAATCGTGCTTTAGGTCTTCTTCTGTTATATCAGTTTTAATATATTTTGCTTCTTCTTTTTCCGGGTTTTTTATGTGACGCCGGGTTCTTACGATATAATCATTCAGTAATTCGAGGTCGCCCTCCTGCGGCAGTTCGCCGGTTAATTCGATGTGACGGTCAATTAATTCTCTAACTAATCGATTCTTCTGGTCGATATTTGGTTCTATTTTAGTGCTTATTAGTTTTTCTACTTCTTCCCTAAAATTCCAATCTTTTTGATTTTCAGTTCCGGATTCCTTTTTTTCTGTGTTCAAAATAGCTTCCTCCCCCTTATTCTTTAATGAATTTAGTCTTTTCTTTCTTTACCCCAAACGATTTCATAGTTTCTTTTACCCGGTTTGAATTAACTAACCTTGAAAATGTAACTTTATTTAAGTTTAAACTTTTTTGTATTTCGGACCCTTTATAATAACGACCGGCCGGCATCTCTCGAAAAAATTTAATTAATTTATCGGTGTGGTCTTTTTTGCCAGTTAGTTTTTCACTAGGACTAAATTCTTTGACTTTAGCGCCTGGAAAACTGTCTATTATTTCATCAATTACTTCCGGGTCTTTATGAAAGAGGTAAATATTAACAGGTTCAGTTTTATCTCCCATTCGTAGGCGGTGTGCTTCTTGTATCATGGTATTAGCTTGATCTTTTTGTGATATTTCTTGTGTTTCACGGTCTTCAAACCTAAAGCCGTCTTTTGTAATTTTAAATTGGTGTCCTAAATTTAACGACATAATGTCGCTAATTATACTTTGTGCAGTAGTTTGATAATATAAATGACCTTTAAATAACACCCCGATATAAATAGCCGTGTTAGCTTCCTTAAATTCGTTGGACCCGCGTCCGCTGTCGAAGTGTTTTAATTGTATTTCCCCACGCTCAATTTCGGGTTTTAAAGCTTCTTCTGTTTTATCTATAAGTTCTTTATAAATAGTAACTAGCGTTTTATTTTGGTGTTTTTCTTTAATATCTCTTATCATATTTGCAGCACGATTTATAAAGTCGTCTGTATTTCGAATTGCAGTTTTTGAGAGTGAGTATTCTTTGTTTATGTGAAATGTGACGTTGCTATAATCCGGATCTTTAATAGGTTTAAAAAGGAAATATTTAAAATTTTCGTTAGCGACCGGAGCTAAATATTGTATATCTTTTTCTCCAGTACCATCTAAAATAAACGGCCTATAAGACGTCATTTCGTAGTCAATTCTTTGTGTCGCGGATATAATAACTTCACCATAATTATTCAAACTAAATAACCCGCCGTTTTGTATAATGTGTTCTAATGCTTTTACGTTGGTTAATTGCTCATTAGTAGCATAATTTTTAAAATCACGTAACAAATAAACAGGTAAATTATAAATATTTTCTAACGGTTCTAACTCAAAAACCCCGTCACTTGTAACGTTTTCCATTCTATCCCTTATTTTATCGACGTATTTTTTCATCTTTTTATAATAATTCTGGACCTTGCCATTTGCTTGCTTACTGATTTTCCTAATGTCGTTTAGAATGTCACTTAATTTATCAGTATCAAGTCTATGTTCAACGGTGAATTCCGGCCTTTCGTCTACGATCATTAAATCCCTGCTACTTTTGGCTTTATCGTGTCTAATAAACTCTTTGAATTCCCCTAGGTTTTTCTTTTGGGCCTGTAACTGAAATTGTTTTGTAGTCATTAGCACGACCGGGAAATTTATTTGTGTTATAAATTGTTTCGAGTGCCATTCCTTCGTCATTTTCGTATAATCATAACCGTAAATTAGATAGGCGTAATTTGAATTTTTAAAGACTGTATTATTACCGCCTTCGATATAATCTAGATTAATATAATCTCTAACTTCTTCTAAGTCTTCAAGTTTTTCCTTGACTATCACGGCACCGAATAGAGGGTCGTGGCGTGTCATATACCTTAAATAGACTTTTAAGGCGACGCTTTTACCGAAGCCGGGTTGAGCTTGTACTATTACGGGTCGTTCTAATTTGTCCGGTTTTTGCCACGAATAAAATAACTCATACACAAAGGCCATATCATCAACACTAGGTTCCTTGTCGTGTCTATTTAACTCTTTGGTCCATAACTTAACTAAGTTTTCACAGTTTATAAAACGCTCCTGTTCTTTAGGGTCTAATTTATTTTGATTTTTCCATATTTCCGTGGCTTCCTGCGGTATCACTACCTCCTTATGTCGGTTATTCAAATCAGCTATACTTGTCAAATAATCCGCCCCTTTCAATTTTGCCGGTGACTAGCGATATTCACACACCTTTTTTTAGCTAAAGCTAAAAACACCTTAACGCCATAACCCCTACCCTTAAATACTCAAAATACTTAATAGATCGTTATTGTGCGTAACAGTTAAAGTAGTACTTTGGTTTTTAAGTACTGCTTTACTTTAGTGTCTTTTGAAACAATAACGTAAGCGTCAAATAGTACCCACATAGTAAAACAGCTAAGATTGTGTCATAATTCCCCCAACTAACAAAGATAGGGGGATTTTTCATGTCACAACCTAAAAACAAATATGAAAGGCGAAGAGAAAGCTGGAAAAAGCACATAGCTGAGTTCAGATCTAGCGGCATGACTACTAGAGAATGGTGCAATAAACACAATTTAAGTATCACTAAACTGCGTTACTGGCTCAGAAAATACAAAGATGAAGATTTGAATAATCACAATAATACATCTGATACTCAGTGGCTTCCACTGAAAGTTGATGATGCCAGCCAGGTAGAAACCAAGGACACTTCCCAAATTACAGTAAAAGTTGGTCAGGCTTCCATAGAAGTAGGATCTGATTTTGATAAACAATTACTAAAAGATTTAGTCAGGACTCTTTCAGAACTATGTTGACAGAAGCCAGTGTAGAAAGAGTCTACCTGGCAGTTGGTAAAACTGATTTGAGAAAATCGATAGATGGCTTGGCAGTGTTAGTACAACAGAGCTTTGAATTAGATCCATTTTCTCCATGCCTGTTCGCTTTCTGTAATCGCAAAAAAGACAAGATTAAAATACTCTACTGGGACTCATCGGGCTTTTGGCTGTACTACCATAGATTAGAAGAAGGTAAATTCCAGTGGCCCGATGATACAACTACACAGACAGTAAGCATAAGTTACCGTCAACTTCGCTGGTTACTCGATGGATTAGCTTTGGATCAACGAGATGCTCATGATCAAGTAACTAAGAATAAAATTTTGTAAAAAAACACTGATTTCAAAGGTTTTTAGTACAAAAAGTCGAATTAAATTAGTATGACAAATCAAGAGAAAGCAATCCAACAATTACAAGATAGATGTGCTAAACAGGAACGACAAATTGCTGAATTGAAAAGCCAAAACGACTGGCTCAAAGAACAGTTTAAACTAAATCAGAAACGGCAATTCGGTAGTTCCAGTGAAGCTAGTTCTCCAGATCAAATACAACTTTTTAACGAAACTGAAAAAGAAGCTGATGCTTCTGCAAAAGAACCTGAACTGGAGGAAATCACATACAAGCGTCGTAAATCCAAAGGCCAGCGAGATATACAATTAGACGGCCTTGAAGAAGAAGTTGTAGAGCATCGCCTTTCTTCAGAGGAACAGGTGTGCTCTTGTTGTGGTGATAACCTTCATGAAATGAGCACAGAAGAAAGACGCGAATTAAAAATCGTTCCTGCCAAAGCCAAGGTATTAAGACATATTAAATTTGTTTACAGCTGCAGAAAATGCGATAGAGAAAATACTTCACCAGTGAAAACAGCACCTTCTCCGAATCCTGTGATTTCTGGCAGTTTAGCTTCACCTTCTTCTGTAGCTTACATAATGACTCAAAAATACCTGGAAGCACAGCCACTTTACCGTCAAGAGCAAAATCTATCCCGTTTAGGTATTAAATTGTCACGTCAGACAATGGCAAACTGGATGATCAAAACTGCAAATGATTGGCTCACTCCTCTGTACAACAGATTGCATGAAATGCTGATAAATCACAAAGCCTTACATGCTGATGAGACTACTCTACAAGTTTTAAAAGAGGACGGTAGAAAAGCCAGTAGTAAATCTTTCCTCTGGCTTTACCGTACTGGTAAAGAAGCTAGCCCGATAGTGCTCTATGACTATCAGACAACTAGAGCCAGTAAACATCCCATTAAATTTTTAAAAGGATTTGAAGGGTATCTCCATGTTGATGGTTATCCAGGTTACAACGACATACCGAATGTTAGCTTAGTAGGTTGCTGGAGCCATGCCAGGCGAAAATTTGACGAGGCTCTAAAGGCACTGCCAAAAGACAAGCAAAACGCCGATGTAGCTTCTCGTCAGGGACTTGAATACTGCAACAAACTATTTGCCATAGAGCGTGATATCAAAGATAAATCAAAAGAGGAACGTTACAAAATTCGGCACGAGCGTAGTTTTCCAGTAATCCAAGAATTCGGAACCTGGCTAGAAGAACAAAAATCTAAAGCACTACCTAAAAGTGCATTTGGAAAAGCTGTCTCTTACTGCTTAAATCAGTGGGATAAACTAAATACATTTTTAGAATATGGCGACTTAGAGTTAGATAACAATAGAGCTGAAAGATCAATAAAGCCCTTTGTTATAGGTAGAAAAAATTGGATGTTCGCTAATACGCCTAAAGGTGCAAAATCTAGTGCTTTAATATATAGCATTATTGAAACTGCCAAAGAGAATGAAATTAATCCATTTAATTATTTACAGTTCTTGTTTGAAAATTTACCTCAGATTGACATCAACGACCAAGAAAAATTAGATAAATTTTTACCTTGGTCAGAAGATCTACCAGGAAACTGTAAGCTACAAAAAACTCAAAGCAAATAGCAAAAGTCAGTTATAACAGGTACTCCCACTTAGTTATTTAATGAGATGGGAGTTTTTTATTAAATTAATGTGGGTACTATTTGACGCTCACAGTTAAAGTAGTACTTTGGTTTTTAAGTACTGCTTTACTTTAGTGTCTTTTGAAACAATAACCGGCTCTTTTATTGCGGTATTTTCCGTTCTTAATTTCAAAACGTTAACATTTTCTTATAAAGACATGTCTTATTAGTATTTTGTTAACGTTTTTAAAACGGTAAATAATAGCCGTAATTGTCACCGCCGAATAGTACCGTCTGCAGCAACCATATATTCATGGTAGAATTCTCTGATCTTGTTGAGTTTATCTGGTGTTAAATTAAAAGCGCTGATAAGTCTATTGTTCATTTCGTCCGTAGGCTTGCGGTAGTTCTTTTCTATGAACATTACATAAGTTTGAGAATAGTTTAATTTAACGGCTAGTTCGTACTGGTTTAAGTCGTGGACCTTTCGAATTATAATAAAGTCTTCGTTAGTGATTTTCACGTCGTCGTCACCTCCTTTTTAAAAAATAAAATACTATTACGGCTAAAAAAAATTTTACCTTTATTTCGCCTCTACTAATAAGCATATATCCGCATAAATTCCGGACTTTTGCACCCCCGAGATTCAAATTTTTTTAAAAAATTTTTAGAGTTTAATTTCGAGGGGGTCGCCGCCGTCACTTTTGTCTTTTTTCCGGTCCTGCATAATTTCCCACGCTTCGTTGATCTGCAGCTCACCCTGCTTAATACGATAAAATAAATAAGGGTTGTCCTTTTTAATAGTCGCTAATTTGTCCCTTTCTTCCGGAGTTATGCTTTTATTTTCTTGAATTTCCTGGTGCCGGGCCGCGTCGTATTCGTCGTCGTTAATTACTTCGGCGTCCAGGACTTCTACTGTACCGCCTTGTTCTTCTTCAACAAGTTCTTTTGCTTCGTGAAGTAGTTTTATTCCTTTATCTATATAATTTTTTAATTTATCAATAATTTCCTGATCGCTATTAGCAAGCATATTTTGGGCGTGACGCGGGTCTTCATTAAATACCGCCAGGTGAGTATCAATTTTAACTAGCGCTCTATAAGCATCATACAAAGGACTTTCTGTTTGATTTTGGACCGATTTTTCTAGCTGCTCTAACTCTCTTATCCTGCTATACGATTTTGATAATTCCGCGTCCATTTGTTTGTTCTTTTCCTCCAATTCTTTTAATCGTTCTTTAATTTCTTCCGGTGTTTCATACACCGGCTTTTCCGGCGGTTTATTTTCCGCTGCTTCGGCGCGTTGCTCTGCTTCCTTCGCCCTCTTTTCCGTTTCTTTTAACTTACGTTTTAATTCCTGCAGTTCTCTGTCGGTCATTTCCCCAGGCTTTTTAGTTTCACCGGTAGAAGGTATTTCGTGTTCTTTGTCGCGTTCAGCTTCCGGCAGTGTGGCTATTTCCGATAAAGTACGTAATGATTCGTTCCCCACGTGGGGAAGTTTCCCCGTTTCGTATTCTTCTACGACCTTAATAAACCGGTAGGCTTGTGAGGTAGAAATGTCAATTTCATTTAACCACACGGTCCACCCGCCGCGGCCTTCTGCTAACTTTTGTTCCCTTACGTGTTTCAAACGACGTCCTATTTCGAAGACCGCCTGACCTGCTACTTGTTTATAGGAGTTAATTTCGGCAGTTATAATGTTAAGGTCGCTACTTAATTCGTTAGGTGCAGTATTATTGCCGGTAGTAGTTACGTCCTGGCCTTCGTTTGGACCGGTAGTTTCCGGCTCGTCCTTTTTGTCCTTCTTCTTACTTCCGGGTTTGGCTTTAGATTTTAACCCCAAATCCTCAAGTCTGTTCCTAACGGTTTTATCACTAACCCCAAATTCTTCTTTTATTTCGTAGTTACTGTAACCCTGCCGATTCAGTTCCTTAAGCCTTTCTAATTCTTCCGGCGTCGATAGTTTTTTAGTCACGGTTATTCGACCTCCTTATCGTTAAATTCTAAATAAGTACATTTATAATTGTCGTTATCCCACCACTCACAATTACTTTCTTTACCCTCAAAGTTTTCACATAACTCACTACAAAAACCGTCCTCCATCTCTTTTTCAGCTAACATTTGATTTTCCATGCGCTTCATTTCGTTTCTATACCTTCTTTTCTCTTGAATCTCTTTATTTTTTTCGTCGATATTTCCGCACCATTCTCTAATTTTTTGATCGGACCATCTAACAGGAAATAAAAAATCGGACGCTAAATCATAAAATTCATAATCCCTTAATATTTCCTCCCGTTCGATTAACCTAGTACCGCAATCATCACATATAAAAACGTCATCATTTAAACTTTTGAATATATTCCTACCTTCGTCATCACTAATATTAAATAAGTTAGGGTGCAAAATACATTGATATTTTTCACTAAATAACCACTTACTACCGTCTTTTAATTCGATTATAAATTCATCATCCATAAATAATTCTTGTACTTCTTCTAATACGAAAATATTTTCTAATTCCATAAGTTCATCTAATCCATTTGGTTCGCATAATGGAAATTCGTTTTTTAGATACTCTTTGTACTCCGGCAACTCACAAGCAATATTTTTAATTTTTTTAGAACTTAATTCATTAACGTTTTCAATATGCTTACCAATTTCCTTAATGATGTTTTCTAACTTTTTGTTACTCATTGACGTCACTCTCCTTTTGAATTAATTATTTTCAACGTCCCTTCACTATAATGTACTAACGAGAACGTAATTTTAGGGCATTTTCGCGTAATTTTTTTCGTAAATTTTTAACCAATTCACTCTATAATTCGTTTTAAAACTCAAAATGGATGGCAATTTTATGAATTTTTTTAAATAAAAAGACCGCTACCTGTTAGAGATAGTGGAATAAAAAATACACGGGTGCCAAAAGATAAAAAAAGACGCCTTTTTAGGCGTCTAAAAAACATTTGTTTTTATCAGTTACCAGGTGTCCATATATTATTAAAACCGTTTAATTGTGCGTACTTATAAAGTTCAATCAATTTATCTTTATTGTAGTTTCTCATTTCATCAATAACACTTTTATTAATTTTAGTAATTTTGCTAATATTGTCATTTCGTTTTAATAATTTATTTAAATATGTAGCGCTTGGTATTTTATCCCTTTTTGAATTATTGCAATATCTACACGATAAAACTAAATTCCATAATTGGTCATTATGTATAAAACTCCAAGGAATAAAATGGTCTGCCTCTATTTTACTCCGACCGCAACTCAAATCCTTACCACAATAAAAACAATCATTAAAATTTAGGTCTTTTAGTAATTTTTTATATGGTTCTAATGTTGATCTTTTTGTAATGTCTTCTACTTTATTAGTTAAACTATAAGATAATTTATCCTCATTATTCTTTTCCAAAAATTTTATTAACTCGTAGTTATTTAGACGAAAAATCACTTCCTGATACTTTTGCAAAAATTTATAAACTTTAGGATTAAAACGTATATATTCATGTTTTTTATCAAACTCATAAATTATCCCTTCCATATCTCCATAAATAGCTCCAACAACATATTTTTTTCCTACTGCTTTTACTTCCTTAATTATTTTTTCTTTAATAATATCATTAATTACATCAAAGCTAATATCGTCAGGTATGTTATTTTCAGATTTAACTCTAGTTAAAACATTTTCTATTGCTGATTTTTTATGACTTTCATCTGTTTGAGTTAAACCGTTTATAATTACTAGGTTCCAAGATATTTGAGTAAAGCTATAATATATTTTATTAAAGTCAAGATAATATTCATCATCAATGTTATATAAATTCTCTAAAATAGAGCGGATAAAAATAAATTTATAACTTGCTTGATTTTTCGATTTGTTTGAAAAAATTGATATAAAGTAACTCCATATCTCATCACCAGAAACTTTTCGACTTGTTATAGTGCCTTTAGATAGCTTCCAACCCTCCATCTAATAACCACCTCACTTATAAATAATTCATTTTAAATTTATTATACAATATAATTTGAATATTTTACTAGAAATATAATTTTATTTTTTATAAGCCACCTTATATTGTATTATAAAAATAATTTACTGCTATTGAAGAATATAGATGAAAATTGAAAGGAGAACAAAATAACAAACTAGAAAAAAATCACCAAAAAAACCGATTTAGGGCAACTTTATTATAAAATACAGTTTACGGTAATGTAAAATACGTTTGACTTGAAACAGTAAAGTATTCTTTACAACATAATTAGAATCATTAGAATTAGAATCATAGAATAAGATTAAAAGCAAAAACATTAATTACTTAATTTCAAAGAACGAAATTAACCAATTAGCTGGTATTAATAAGTTATGGGATTATAATGTTAGAAGTACTAAAAAGAAAAAGTACTTGGTACTGTAGCCGCCGGAGGTATTAAGTCAGTTTTCCGTCATATTTTCGAACATGTGTGCGCATCAGTAAGTGTGAACGGCTTTTAAATATATAAATAGAGGTATCGGTCGTTTATTAAAATAACGAGCCGTTCAAACGGAAATATACGTGAGGTTATTTTTTGAGGGCATATTTTCCGATTGGTTCGCATAAACTTTGACTAGGAACCAGTCAACAGTTATTTAGCGCTAATTTCTAGAGTAGCAGGACAAGCTATTTTCGAAATAGGTAGGCGGCTAAAGCACGTCAAGGAGAACGATTTAGCTCACGGTGAGTGGGATAAGTGGTTAAACGAAAATTTTCAATTTAGTAGGATGCAAGCACACAGACTTATACAATCATACGAACAATTTGGAAACGTAACGACGTCGTTACAAAGTTCAAAAATATTTGAATTACTTCAACTACCGTCCGAAGTCGACCGTCAAGAATTTATTGAGGACAAGCACGAAATACCGTCGACCGGCGAAAGTAAGAAAGTAGACGATGTGGTCCGTTTTAAATTGTGGTACGTACCATAAAAATACGCGACGTCGCGTAATTTAATTATCAAATCGTGCGACGTCGTACGGTTTAAATAACCTTTCGGTGTCCCGAGGCACCGAAATAGACAAGCTACGCGAAGAAGCGAAGGAAAGGCAACGCGCTAGTGGTAGATTTGCAGGAAAAGATAAAGACGGCAATCCTATAGTTAAAGATTTTCAGGAGGTGGCAGATTTGCCACGAAGTGAAACTAAAACTAAAACGCGCCAAAAATTAGCCGAAAAAGCCGGCGTAGGTGAACGGTCAATGGGTTATCTAATGGCGGTACCGTCGTCAGACAAATATACGGGACGCGCCGGTAGGTTATTAACCAGGTAATAACGAAATAAAGCCGGTTATTAACTAGCTAATAAATAAAGTCATTGTAAAATATAATCGACACCCCTGTAAAATACGTTTGACTTGAATTAGTCAATTATTCTTTACAACATAATTAGAGTCATTGAATTAGAATCATTGAATAAGATTCAAACATTAGTTAAGCAGTTATTAAAGACCAAATAACTACTTAACTTGTAACGGCAGTATTGAATTAAATATTAGTTAGGTATAGGTTACTAACGTCAGAAGTAATTAAAAGAAAAAGAATTTGGTACTGTGGCGGCCGGCGGCTTTAAAAGTTTATATATATAAGCTAATACGTCAGAATCTCTTAATTGACTGTATACCGTAACGCCGGTTATTATGCACTTATCTTAACGTTAAATAGACAAGTTTAAGTTAACGACTACTTAACGGGTTTTTAACGACTTTTTAACGGCGGTACTACGTCAGTTTTCTGTTAGTTTATCGAACGTGTGTGCGCGTTTCAGTACGTGTGAAGGGCAGGTTATACTTCGTCTAGGGGTATAGGTCGGTTAGAGGTATACGACGGTCTTGAAACGGAAATAAACGCGTAGTTTAACGTAGGTAAGCGGTAGGAGTGCCGTGTGGAAGGCGTTTAGGTGACGTGTGAGGGACGTGTAGGTTACGTATAGGGGTCGAGGTTAAAAAACACTTTAGGAATTCAGATGTCTTGATTAAAGGGTATATAGCCCGTCGCCTGGGGGTATAGGCGTTCGCCCTGCTTTTCGTGCAAGTAACAATAAAATTAAACACAAAAAAAGACGGCCAATAAAGGCCGCCGGTAGCTTATCTATAAACTAATGTTAATGTATACGTCGTCTATTTCGTCTTGAGTAATGCCGATATATTTTAAAGTTATTGACGGTGCGGCGTGGTTGAATATCTGTTGTAGTAACGTCAAGTCCGTACCATTGCCGTAAGCGAAATATCCGAAGGTTTTGCGGAGGGTATGTGTGCCTATCTTATCCTTTATTCCTACCGCCCTTGCCGCTTCGTTTAGTATACGCCACGCCTGCTGGCGTGAAATAGGACCGTTCCCTTTCCTACTTGCGAATAGGTAAGCCTGCCTGTCGGTACTGGCGTCAATAGCTTCCTTGACCGCCTTTTGTATCCGGTCGTTCAATATAAAGCGTTTAACCTTACCGGTCTTCTTCTCCCTTAATTCAAACGTTTGTTTAGGCCGCCCTGCTTCGTCTAGTACGTCCTCTACTTTCATATTCAATATATCGCTTATTCTTAGGCCGGAGTTAATTCCCAGGACGAATAGTAGCATATCCCTTTTGTTAGTTTTCGCTAGTATCTTTTTCATTTTATCAATCTTTTTTCTATCTCTTATCGGTTGAACCGTTTCCATTGTACCCGCCCCCTTGAATGTAACTTATTATGTCTTAATTATACGTTTAGTAAAGTTCAAAGTCAATAACGAAATTATAAGTTTTTATTAAATTGCTTATGGTTGCCGTGGTGTCGGTATTGGAGCGGTATTTTGCGAATGTAACATAATTAGATTGAGTCAAGTTCAAAAATAGCGTCTAATAGCGGTTAAACAAACGTTCCCCCCTGAGATTTTAGAAGGGTCCGCCCGCTACCCTTCGTGCTGATGAATTACGTACCTGTCACGCCATCTACTCGCCTACTACGTCCGCTACCACGTCCATTACTCGTCCTCTATCACGCTCATTACACGCCCACTATTACGCACCTCATCACGTAACCTACTCGTCCCCTATTACGCAATCATTACGCCTTATATACGCTATACAGTGCGCACATATACGTGTGAAGGCGTCCTTATTCCGTAACCGGTCCGTTACTATTCTACGCACAATTACTGCCTTTTAATCCGCCCTAAATTGCGCCTTACCTGTTAACCCTTCGCACCCCTTTAGGTTAACTAATCGGTAGTTTACTGTAAAGCAATATTACTTGACAGCACACAATAACCGGCACTACTTCGTTTCGTTATCTCGGATACTATACGTCCCACTACGTCGGTATTAGTGAGTATTACCATAATTTAACATTACGTATTTAGACCGGGTAATCCCAGGTAAAATAGTCAGGTTTACAAGTGTAAAGTAACCTATTAATTCTGACTAAATTACTAGGGTATTATACGTTAAAAAAGACGGCCTAACGTGGCCGCTGTTTTGTTTAAAATAATATATATACATCGACCGTGTAGGTCGTAGTTTTCGGCTTGTAATGATAAACAGATACAGATATTGCTTTTTGTGTCCAATGCGTTCCCTTATATAGAAGGTGTTCACCAGCATCACGGTGAGGTTCACAAGTATGAACACCACCGTGAACGCGATTTTGAAAGCGCTCGAGAAATGGGCATGGAAATAATCGGATAACCTACGCA
>PWHJ01000201.1 GCA_003554865.1 Bacteroidota bacterium
GCCCTTGCCGATAAGATTGGAAACCGGATCAGTCGTCAGGCGCTGCATAAATATGAGAAGGGTGAAGCACAGCCTGATAGCGAGATGATTGGATTGCTTTGCGATGCGCTTGACGTGCGACCTGATTTCTTTTCACGAGAAATAACTATTGAATTGGATCCTGTTGAGTTCAGGAAGATGTCAAAACTGACCGTCAAGGAGAAAAATCGTATTCTTGAAATATGCAAAGATGTTTTATCACGCTATATTGAAATAGAGGAGATCCTCGGCATAAAAAATAGATTTGTCAACCCACTAAAAGGAATCAAAGAAATTGGTTCGGTGGAGGAAATTGAGGATTTTTCCGAAAAAGTAAGAAAAAATTGGCATTTGGGTGAAGAACCAATTGCTAATGTTTTAGAATTACTGGAAAATAATAATATTAAGGTGTTGGAGATAGATGCAGATGATCAGTTTGATGGGTTGTTTTCATTTATCAGCGGAAGGAATATACCTGTTATTGTGTTGAATTCCGCAAAACTTAAATCTGTTGACAGAAAGAGGTTCACCGCATTTCATGAATTAGGCCACCTTTTACTTCCTTTAACCGGCTTACATGAAAATCTTGCAGAAAAATATTGTCACCGGTTCGCGGGAGCAATGTTGTTGCCCAAAAGATTATTGTCAAAAGAATTAGGAAAAAAACGGAGTAAAATTTCATTACAGGAACTGGGATTGCTTAAGCAGAAATACGGAATTTCAATTCAGGCTATTATATACAGATGCAAAGACCTTGGGATAATTTCAGCTAACTATATGGCTAATCTTTTCTTTCTTATCAGGCAGTTAAACTGGAAAGTTCAGGAACCATATGAATTTGCTGGAAAAGAAACCTCAAGTCGCTTTGATCAGCTTCTGTTCAGGGCTCTTTCAGAGGAAATCATTTCAATGAGCAAAGCTGCATCGCTAAAAAACCAGAAACTTGCTGAGTTCCGTACTAAAAGCTTAATTCCAGAATGTTGTATATCAGAACAATATCGAACTGACTGCTGGTATTGATAGGAGAATTCGCCAATGGAGCAAATTATAGCAGAGACAATTATTGCCTCATATGTAAAATTTTTATTTGTGTGTATTCAGGCGTGTATAAAATAAAAAACCACCTACAGCATGATTTCTGTAAGTGGTTTTTGGTCAGCGTAGCGAGAGGCGGGCTTGAACCGCCGACCTCATGATTATGAATCATGCGCTCTAACCACCTGAGCTACCTCGCCATTTTATCTGACATGCCTGCTTTTAAAATACTGTGCAGGCAATGTCTGCTTTCGTTTGCGGGTGCAAATATAATATTTTTTATTTTTTTTGAGGGACTATTTTTTGCTCTTTTTCCCCTTTAGTTTGTACGTCTCTGTGCTCCTTTTATTTTGCCGGTCACTGATCATTTTTGTTGAGGTGTTTGTCATACCAGCCGAATATTCTCTCCCAGTGGTCATGAAAATCGCTTTCACCGCTTGCAGCTCCTGCCCCGTGTCCGCCGTTATGGTAGTTAACCCATACAACGTCTTCTCCCAGCCTCCGCAAGGCGTAGTATAGCTCACGGGTATTGCCGGCGGGGACATTCCAGTCGCCTTCCCCTGTCAAAAGAAGGTGGGGGGTGGTTATCCTGTCGGCATGCAGCACTGCTGACGTGGCAAAATATTTCATGGGTGCTTCCCATAATGTCTCACCGATCCTGTCCTGTCCTCTTTCGGCTGCCCTGTAGTTTCTTGTCCCGATTTTGGGACTGTCACCGAGGAAGCTGATAATGTTGACTTTCCCGCTGATATTTATTGCTGCCGCAAACCTGTCAGTTTGTGTAATGAGCAGCGATGCGGCATACCCCCCGTAGCTGGTTCCGTGAACACCTATCCTGTCCTCATCTACCAGTCCGTCGTCAATGAGCTTGTTGATCCCTGAGGTTATCCCCTTTATCCAGGCTTCATCGGGGTAGCCGCGGGTGAAGCTTACCGAAGGTCTGAATGCAAAGTATCCTTCATTTGCCAGCAGCTGCATTGACATTCTGTATCCGTTTCTGAAGAAGCTTTCATAAATCTCACAAACCAGGGGGTATTTCTTTCCCGGCTCGTAGTCAACGGGGTAGTAGAGTATACCCCACAGCTCGTTTCCGTCTGCATCGCGATAGTTTACAAGCTGGCTTTTTGAGATCTTTTTGTCACGCATCCAAGGGTTTAGGTCGGTTAGCCTTTTTATATTGTTCAGCTCGCTGTCTGCAATGTAATAGTCGCCGGGCAGGTCGCCGTCCGACATCTGATAAATAAACCTGTCACCCTGCTCGGTCAGATGCCATTGTGAGTATAGGTTGCTGTCAATTAAAAGCCTTGTCATCTCCTGGCTTTCGAGATCATACTTTACAAGCCCTCTTTCCCACTTGTCCCTGGCCGACCAGGTCATATAAAGAAGCCTGCCGTCCGGACTCCAGTCGGTTACCCTGATGGCGGGAGCCTCGTCACGGTCTTCAGGGAAACGGTAAACATTCTCCAACTCCCCGCTTTCAACATCTGCCAGCCAGTAGCCTCCCTCGGATGAGGCAAGTATTTTGCTGCCGTCCGGGCTCCACCTGTTAATGCTCAGCTCCACCTGAGTGGTGTCATCGCCGATTACCTCCACGGTGTCGCTTGTGAGAACCTGCGGCTCCTTTTCGTACAGGGAACGCAGGACTATCCTTGCCGTGTCAACTGAGGCGTAGATATCATTATCGGGATTCCAGGTGACATTCACCCGCTCCTGGCTTCTTTCAATCAACTCTTCCTTCTTTTCGGCCTCATCAATTCTGATAAACTGCATCTCGTATTCAGCACCGGGGGTGTTGTCATATGATGTCTTTTGGGGGTAAGTTGAAATGAACGACAGCAGCTCACCATTATCTGACAAACGAATGCCGCTGTAGTTGTTTTCTTCCAGCAGCCATGCAACCTCGCTGTTTGCGGTGTCAACCAGACCAACCATATTGAGCGAGTTGTAGTTTCTTATTTCATCCCATTTGAGAAATGGCCTTTTTGAATCATAAACGGTTATGGGACCGGCGGTTGCTTCGGTATACATTGAATCTGCCTTTTCCTGCCACCCTTTGTCGCGGAAGGATAGGATTATGCCTTCACTGTCGGGTGTCCATATTAATATGGAGTTTGAGGCGATCTCCCTTTCGGTTTTGAGGTTAAGCCGGCGAACGCTGTTTCGCTCAATATCATAGATGTTGAGACGGAACCTGCCGTTTTCATATTTGAGGAAGGCAAGGCTTTTGCCGTCAGGCGACCATTTGATATTGCGAAAGATACCCGGCCGGTCAAAAACAGGGGTTTTCTCGCCGGTGTTGGTGTCCAGTAGTATTAACCTGGCAGTTGATGGACTGACATATGAGGGGTCTCTGAATCTCGAGTGGTCAACATCAAATCTGTCGCGCCTTGTTGAGGAAAGACCTGCAATAATATCTCCGTCACAGGTAATATCGCTCACGGAAAAGGAGAGGACGTTTATTGCATCAGCGGGGGTAAAGGATGTTTTCTGGGCAGTGATCACCAAGGTCATAGCTGTACAAACAGCAAATAAGAGTAATTTTTTCATATCGTTTTATCGTAAAATTATATACAGGCAATATGACAAAATTTTTTCAGAAAACCTTCTCAGTCGCAAAATGATATATCCAAACTTGTTTCCTGAGAAGGGTGAGGTAATATGTGGTGTATGGAATGAGGTGAGCTGGGCGATATAATAAAAGGGGCACGGAATGAACGTGGCAGGATGACATAAAACGAGGTACATGGAATGAACCGGGCACTGTTACATATTATACCAAACAGAGCGCGAAAGTTTTAAAAAGAATATTTTTGCATGTTATTTTTTTGATTATATTGCATTTGGAATGCCGGGGATATTTTAATACCCATTATTGGGCAACAGTTTTTTTAATTGATTAACACTTGTAAGATAATGCAAAAACTCAAGCTGGAATACACTATTAACTCCTCTCCCTCGGTTTTGTTCAAGCAACTGAGCACACCTTCGGGCCTTTCCGAATGGTTTGCCGATGATGTGAACGTGAAAGCAAATATTTTTACTTTTATATGGGAAGGTGTGGAGGAACAGGCTGAAATGGTAAGCAGCAAAGAAAACAAGTATATACGGTTCCGCTGGTTGAACGGTGAACAGGAAGACTCTTTCTTTGAATTCAAAATAAATCAGCATGAGCTCACCGGTGATGTGGCACTTGAGATTACCGATTTTGCAAATGAAGAGGATGTTGAAGACTCAAAGGAGCTATGGGATTCACAGGTTGCCAAACTGAAGCATGTAATGGGCCTGTGATCCGCTTTCCCCTTTCTTTCTAAATAATAACATGGTGGTTTAAGCGTTTTTAATAACGCCTGTGAAACAAGTAAATATTTTTCGAAGTGAAGAAGTTACATTTATTTGTAATTAAGTCATATATCGCCCCCATGGCGGCGACTTTTTGTATTACCCTTTTCCTGCTTCTGATGCAGTTTCTGTGGAAATACATAGATGATTTGGTGGGGAAAGGGCTGGAGTTTACCGTTATTGCCGAATTGCTTATATATACGACAGCCGGACTTGTTCCCATGGCTCTTCCGCTTGCAATATTGCTTGCTTCGATTATGACATTCGGGAACATGGGCGAATATTCCGAACTTACAGCACTTAAGTCTGCCGGTATTCCTCTTCACAAAATAATGATGCCCCTTATTATACTGATAATAATTATCAGTGGCAGCGCCTTTTTCTTTTCCAATAATGTATTGCCACATGCAAACCTCAAAATGCGATCGCTTCTTTATGATATTCAGCAGAAGAGGCCTGAGTTGCAGATCCGCGAAGGGGTGTTTTACAATGATATAGATGGTTACAGCATTAAAATATCCGAGAGGAATTACCATACAAATATGCTATACGATGTTATGATATATGACCATACCTCGGAGGATGGTAATAAGCATGTGACTGTTGCCGACTCGGGCCTGATGAGAATGACCGAAGATAAATCGCACCTTGTGACCACCTTATACAATGGGCACAATTATATTGAGATGGAGGATATGCAATCACTCGGCCCGGATCCTACCTTTCCGCACCGTAGAGATGAGTTTGATGAGCAGGTTATTATAATGGACCTAAGCGGATTTGCTCTCGAACGAACTGACGAGGATCTCTTCAGGCAGAATTATCAGATGATGAACCTGAGCCAGCTGGAGTATTACAGAGATTCATTGTATAATCATATATCAAGGCTGGCTGACAGTTATGTAACCCGGATGCTTCGTACTAACATTATAAGGCATGAACCTGGCTATTCGGGAAGTACTGACCCTGAAAAGCTGGGAAAAAGGGAGCCTTTTGATATTGTGGCAGTCGAGGATACCATACCCGAATATCAAAAGGCGGGTGCGTATGAACATGCTCTGACCCAGGCCCGGAGTGCGCGCAGCCAGATAAGCTCAAGCAGGACCAGCATTGACTGGAATATAAGATATATGAGGCGTCATGAAATGGAATGGCAGCGTAAGTTTACATTGTCCTTTGCCTGCTTTATTTTCTTTTTTATCGGAGCGCCCCTGGGGGCAATTATAAGGAAAGGGGGACTGGGAATGCCTGTTGTTGTCTCTGTACTCTTTTTCATTTTTTACTATGTCATTGATGTTTCGGCAGAAAAATTTATAAGGGAAAATGTAATCCTCGCGTTTCCCGGAATGTGGATATCAAGCATTATACTCCTGCCGATAGGGATATTTTTGACTTATAAAGCTGTCAATGATTCTTCTATAATGAATATCGACACTTACATAAATGGCGTAAAGAAATTGTTTAACATGGCAGTGAATAACAATAAGAAAGAGCCGGAACTTGTCGGTTCTTCCGATGAAAATCCTTTTGAAGACCCTTCCGGAGAAAATCCATCTGAGACCCTTTCAGGTAAAAATACTAGTGGAACCTCTTATGGTGAAAACCCTCCTGAAAATTCTTCCGGTGAAAACCCTGAGGCCCGATCAGGGGAAGATCCCCCTGAAGACCCTTCCGGTGAAAATCCCCCTGATAACCAGTAGGTTATCGTTGCACCCGGGGTGGAGGGGTCTGTGTCTGCTCAGGTGACTGGTACAGGGTTTTGTAGTGTTTTTGGCATTAATTGACAACTTATTGGAAAAATGTAAAATACATATTATAACTTTGCATTTTGTTAACTGTTTTATTATGTTAAATATCCTTGCCTTTTTGGCAGGGCAGGATATTTTTTGAAAGGAGTAAATACAAATGTCTGGCAACCAACAAGAAGAAATAAAAAGGAACCTCAACACCATTGAGGAAGCATTGGATGATATAAGGGAGGGGAAGCTTGTCATTGTAGTTGATGATGAAGACCGCGAAAATGAAGGAGATTTTATCGCGGCGTCAGAACTTACAACTGATAAGACAGTGAATTTCATGGCAACCCATGGCAGGGGACTAATATGTGCCGCACTTCCCGAGGAGCGTTGTGATGAGCTTGAGCTGGATTTGATGGTAGGGAAAAATACCTCGCTTCATGAAACTCCTTTTACCGTTTCAGTTGATTTGATAGGTAAAGGATGTACAACGGGTATTTCAGCTTCAGACAGGGCTAAAACCATAAGAGCCCTGGTTAACCCTTCCACCAAACCGGAAGATCTGGGCCGTCCCGGGCACATTTTCCCGCTTAAGGCAAAATCCAAGGGTGTTCTGCGACGGGCCGGCCACACTGAAGCGGCAGTTGATCTTTCACGTATGGCAGGTCTTAACCCTGGCGGAACACTGGTTGAGATAATGAACCCCGACGGTACCATGGCGCGCCTTCCTGAGCTTATGAAGATTGCCGATAAGTTTGACCTTAAGATCATATCTATCGAGAATCTTATCTCTTACCGGCTAAGATATGAAAGTATAGTTGAAAAAGGCGTGGAGGTGAAACTTCCCACAAAGTTCGGGGATTTTCATATTGTCCCCTTCAGGCAGGTTTCGAGCGGAATAGAACATATGGCACTGATAAAAGGTAAATGGTCAAAAGATGAGCCTGTTATGGTCAGGGTCCATTCCTCCTGTGTTACAGGTGATATATTCGGCTCTATGCGTTGTGACTGCGGTTCGCAGCTCCATGAAGCAATGGAGCTTATCAACCGTGAAGGCCGGGGTGTTATTGTTTATCTGAGCCAGGAGGGACGCGGAATAGGTCTTTTCAATAAGGCTGCTACTTACAAGTTGCAGGAACAGGGAAGGGATACGGTGCAGGCTAATCTGGAACTCGGATTCAATGAAGATGAGCGCGATTACGGCGTGGGGGCCAATATCCTCCATAAATTGGGTATAGGGAAAATAAGGCTGATAGCTAACAATCCTTTTAAGCGTAAAGGCCTTGAAGGATATGGCATAAAAATAGTCGAGACCATACATTTAAAGGTGAATGTCAATGAATACAACTATGATTACCTGAAGGCCAAACGCGATAAAATGGGCCATTTTCTCGACCTGGTACCGCCCGGTGAGGCTGCCGGAAGAATTGAGGATGATACTGAAAAGGCCGGTGATGGAAGCGAAAGCAAAAAGGGGGAAAGTGAAAAATAACAAATGTTCGGCTGATGGAGACGACCACCGCCAAGGCAATTGAACTTTTTCGAAGCGGAAATAACTGTGCCCAGTCTGTTCTCAAAGCCTTCGCACCTTTAATAAATTTTAGCGAATATGATGCCCTGAGGACGGCTTCCGCATTTGGTGGCGGAATGGGAAGGCTTCAGCTAACCTGCGGGGTGCTCACCGGAGCATATATGGCAATCGGTATAAGGTTTGGGAAAACTACCCCTGAAGATACCGAATCGAATGATCTTACAATTTCACTTGTAAAAAAGCTTACCAAAGAATTTAAACAAAAGCACGGTTGTACCGGATGCAGAGAACTGCTTGAGGCTGATATGAACACCGAAGAGGGCAGAAGATTCATTGAGATAAACGACCTTAAGTTCCAAAGATGTGAGAGATATGTCGAGACCGCCTGTAATGTATTATCGGAAATTCTCCAGACAACCCCTATAGAAGATAAAAAGAGAAATGGCTGATACGCGCGTTATATTTATGGGCACTCCCCAGTTTGCGGTTCCTTCACTCGAGAGGATAATCGCGAAAGGGTTTTCGGTGCCCGCGGTGGTTACTGCACCTGATAAGGGTGCAGGAAGGGGCAGGGTTTTAAGAGAGTCGCCGGTGAAAAAATTTGCGGTTGAAAAGGGTCTTTACCTGATGCAGCCGGATAATCTTAAGGATCCGGCTTTTATTTCCAAAATTAAGGAGCTGGAGCCGGATATTATTGCGGTTGTAGCTTTTCGGGTCCTCCCCGGGGAAGTGTGGTCCCTGCCGCCTCTTGGAACGGTTAATCTTCATGCGTCCCTTTTGCCCCGTTACCGGGGTGCCGCACCTATTAACCACGCCATTATTAATGGAGAGGAAGTTACCGGGGTAACCACATTTTTAATTGAAAAACAAATAGATCATGGTCAGATACTTATGCAGCGTGAAGTGCCGATAGGTCCCTCCGAAACCGCCGGAGAGCTGCATGACCGCCTCATGCTTGTGGGTGCCGGCTTGCTGGAGGAGACAATTGAGCGTTTAAGGGAAGGTTCTCTCACTCCGGTTCCTCAGGATGAAGCAGGGGGGGATGATTTGCCTCTCGCTCCAAAGATAAGTAAAAGTGACTGCCGGATTGACTGGACAATGGGAAGGCGCAGTGTGTTTGATTTTATTAGGGGACTCAGTCCCAGTCCGGCTTCCTGGACTATACTCCATGGAAAAGGGGGAGAGAAAACCACGGTGAAAATTTTTTTCGCAGAGATTCCTGACAGAGATGTTTCTTTAAAACCTGGTGAAGTGCTCTCCGATAACTGTAATTATATTTGTGTTGGCTGCGGGGATGGTCCGATTGAAATTAAATCCCTCCAATTGCCGGGCAAAAAGCGCCTTGCTGTAAAGGAGTTTTTGAAGGGTTTTGACTTTGATGAAGACTCATTTATGGATGACTGAAGAGGGTAAGAAGTTTAGTCTGTATGTTCCGGCTTTGATGAAAACTCATTTATGGGCAACTGAGGACGGCAGGATCTTTAGTCTGAATGTTTTCGGTATTGCTTAAGGCTCATTTATGGGTGACAGCCGGGGGCGGGAAGCTTGGCCTGTATGGTTCCGGCTTTGCTGAAGGCTCATCTCTGGCACCAGAGGAGTGGTTAAAAATTCTATCTCAGCTTTATTACTGTACCCGGTTCTACCTTCTTGTCCGAATCCATCCCGTTTCGCCTTAACAGTCTTCCGAGCCTGACCCCGTAAAGCTGTGATATGCAGTGCATGGTTTCTCCCTGTCCCACAATGTGCTCCTCAATGCCTCTTTCGGCACGGAACCGCTTTGGCTGCAGATATAGTATATCACCGGTTTGTACTTCGTATTCCCGTGGCAGGTCGTTGTAAAGGTAAAATTCCCATGGCTTCATGTCCAGCTCCCGGGCAAGGCTTTCAATAGTGTCCCCTTCGCCGGCGACAATGTAGTTTATACGGTTTCTTGTGAATATTTCAATACGCTGCTCTTCTTCAGGGTATTCAATGGTTGACTTTCTTTCCGGCGGACTCATGGGATCTTCAGAATAGCGCTCTCCTTTTTGGTCGAACTTGTATAACCCATTTTCCTCTATCAGCCGGATCAGAAGATTTGCATAATTTGGGTTGGTTGCGTACCCAGCTTCCTGAAGTCCACGTGCCCATGCTTCGTAATCATAAGGGTCAAGATCGAAAAGGAAGCCGTAACGGGGACGGCCGGTTAAAAACTCTGAGTGGTCCAGAAAAGATTCTTCGGGGTCGCTGTAGCGTCTGAAGCATTCATTGGGCTCGTCGTCGTCCCGGTAGATCCTTTTACCTGTCCAGTCATGACATTTTATCCCGAAATGGTTGTTTCCCATCTTTGCAAGATTGCTGCTTCCGTTACCTGACTCAAGTATTGCCTGTGCCAGCTTTATGCTGGCCGGAATACCGGTGCGCTCCATTTCACTAACAGCTATATCGCTGTATTTTTCAATGTACTCCTGGCGGCTGGCAGGGACCGGCGCAGGTGTCTGACGAAATATACTGCAAGATGAAACTATTAATGTGAAAAGAAGTAAAATGATCGTGATCCTCATCGTTGGCGACTTTATTTACCCAGCTCCAGCAAAAATAATATTTTTTTGGGTTGCACCTAATACTCGGTGAGTATTTTCTTAAATGCGTTGTTGGGTTTAAAGCCGTTTTGGTCAGCTGAGTATTTTGGTTTCAGTCCCTCTACAAAATACATGTCAACCGGGCTTTGATGTTTCACACTGATCTTGCCCCTGTATGTGCAATCGAAAAATTCTTTAATTTGATTGTATGTGCTTTCTGAAATATTGATCTTGCCGGTTTCTCCGTTTGATTCCATTTGGCTTGCTGTATTTACGGTTTTGCCCCATATATCGTATGCCATTTTTTGTTTACCTATCACCCCGGCAATAACTTCGCCCGTGTGAATACCTATCCTGATCCTCCACAAGGGGATTCCGGATTTGCTTTTTTGAGTGTTCAGACTGTTTACAAAATTTTGAATTTCCATGGCAGCAAGCACCGTGTCAATTGGATTGCTGCGGTTTCGAAGCGGAATTCCGCCGGCGCACATATATGAATCTCCTATTGTTTTTATTTTTTCGATAAAATGCCTTTTTATTATTTCATCGAACGATTCAAAGTAGATGTTCAGCTCTTTTATCAGCTCATGGACGGGTGTTATTTCTGTAAGTTCGGAAAAACCTACAAAATCGGTGAACATTACAGATACTATCCTGTAGTGCTTGGGTGTGGCGGTTCCTTTTACTTTTAGCTGTTCGGCAATCTCATAAGGGAAAAGGTTTAAAAGCAGATTATCCGATGTTTTTTTCTGCCTTTCGATCTCCTTGTTTTGCTCCTGGATCTCCTGTCTTTGCTCTGCCAGTTTTTTATTGGTCTGCTCGAGGTTGACAGAGAGCTTTATCAGTTCGTTGTTTTGTTTTTTAAGTCTTGTTTCTGCCAGCTTAAGCTTTGTTATTTCGGTTTCTACGGCAATGAAGTTTTCAATTTTACCCGATTCGTTCAAAACAGGCGTCAGGGATGTGTGGATCCACTTTTTTTCCCCGTCCTTACCGGTTAAACAATGTTCGTAGGCTACCCATTTGCTCTCTTCCCTGCATTTTGATAAAGCATTTAATAATTTCTCCTCACTCCCGGCCAGGTCCGGCGTGGATGGGTTTTGCCCGCAACCGGGCCTGTACCCGTAGATCTTTTCAAATGCATCGTTTACCCATTCTACTTTTCCGTTAACATCGTAAATAATTATCGAATTATCTGACCTGTCTGCAACAAGTGATAATTTTCTGAGTTTGTCACTCTGCTGTATATTCTCCTGAAGCAAATGGCTGTGCTTGATGACAGTTTTTATCTTAATAAGCAATTCGGATCTTTCAACAGGTCTGCGAATAAAATCTATGATACCGGCATCTATGGCTTTCTGAATGTTTTTCGAGGAGGTGAAGTCGGTTGTCATTATAACGGGGATCCCTTTTGTCAGTCTGTGTTGCTTTATCAAACCGGCAATGGCGATCGCTTCGGGGTCCATTTTAGTGTAATCAAGCAATATTACATCGGGTGTTTTTTGCCTGACAAGCCCCAGCAGTGATTTAAAATCGCCGGCAGTTTCAACGGCGAATTCATTTTCAAATGCCTCAAATGTTTTTTTTAAAACAAGCAGGGATTTGCAATTGTTGCCCGCAATTAACAGATGCTTTTTCATGATCGCCGGCTCTTAAGACGTAGACAACATCTGTATACGAACCTGAGAGTGTAATGTTTGGCTTACTTTAACTTTTTTTATTATTTTTATCTGGCTTGCCGGCATCTGTCTGGTAATCTGTTTGTTCGGCAAAGACTTTCCATAAATTCTCGTCTGGAGGGGGAGCTGTTATAATGACAGTGTTTTTTTTAACCGGGTGCTCAAAGACCATTTGTCTTGAATGCAGACTGATGCCGCCGCCGGGATTGGACCGGGGGAACCCGTATTTCAGGTCGCCTTTTACAGGTGAGTTCATTTTGGCAAGCTGGCAGCGGATCTGGTGATGCCTGCCGGTGATCAGGTCAATCTCCAGCAGGAAATAGTTTTCAAAACGGTATATCAGCCTGTATGAAAGCTTTGCCTCTTTACTTCCAGCCACCGGCTTGTTATAGGCATACGACTTGTTCTGCTTTGTGTTGCGCTTCAGGTAATGTGTTGCAAATCCGGATTCACCGGGCGGGGAGTTTTTTGTTATTGCCCAGTAGGTTTTTTTTATTTTTCCTTCTTTGAATAAATTATTCAGCCGGGCCAGGCTTTTGCTTGTTTTGGCAAACAGGGTGACACCGCTTACCGGCCTGTCAATTCTGTGAACCACGCCCAGAAATACCCTGCCGGGCTTGTTGTATTTTTCTTTCAGGAATTTTTTAATTGTATCATCCAGTGAAGTATCACCTGTTTTATCTCCCTGCACAAGCTGGGAAGCCTTTTTGTTTACCGCCAGTATATGGTTGTCCTCATATAAGATCTGTGGCAGGTTTATATCAGTATTGCTCACGCTCATTCGGGAAATCCAGGTTTTTCACGTCTTCAGAATAAGCCTTCACAGCACCTTGTATCTCTTCATAAAGGTTGTGATACCTTCTGAGAAACCGGGGGGAGAATTTTTGTGTTATGCCAAGCATGTCATGCAAAACCAGAACCTGACCGTCCACTTCCCTGCCGGCACCTATGCCGATTATGGGGATCTTTAAAGCTGATGCCACCTTAGAGGCAAGCTTTGCCGGCACTTTTTCAAGGACAAGGCCGAAGCAGCCTGCTTCTTCAAGTAAGTGAGCATCTTTTATCAGTTTATTGGCTTCATCCTCCTCGGTTGCACGTACCACATAAGTGCCGAATTTGTGGATCGACTGGGGGGTCAGACCTAAATGTCCCATAACCGGGATACCGGCAGACAAAATTCGCTCAACCGATTCGATGATCTCGGCACCGCCTTCTATCTTAATAGCCTGCGCCCCTGTTTCTTTCATAATACGTACAGCAGAAGAAAGCGCCTCCATGGAGTTGCCCTGGTATGATCCGAAAGGCAGATCCACTATCACCATTGCACGCTTAACACCTCTAACAACAGATGATGCATGATAAATCATCTGATCAAGCGTTATTGGCAGGGGGGATTGATGCCCCGCCATTACATTTGAAGCTGAATCACCAACAAGCACCACATCTATACCTGCCGAATCAATTATTTTTGCCATGGAGTAGTCATAGGCAGTAAGCATTGTTATCTTGTTGCCGTGAAGCTTCATTTTGTGAAGCACGTGTGTTGTAACCTTACGTACTTTTGAGTTTTCGCTTGTTGACATGTCGGATTGATTTTTGTATTGCAAATATATATCATTTCCATCCAATAAACTAAACCATGAAAATATATGGTTTTCATGCGAATATTATTTTGTCTGCAACAGGCTGATGGGGGTTCATGAAAAATAGACGCCAGTGAGTTATAAAAAAATGTGAGGGATATTTTTCCCTCACACTTCTTAAAAGGGCAGGCAGGGATGAATCAATGTCAGATTGATATCCCTGCCTTTTTGTCACCCGGATTAAAAATAAATTCCGGCTGATGCCTTAAAAATAGTGCCAATATTGCATGATATTGGCACATTTCCAACAGTGGCACAATCATTGTAATTTAGTTCGTCAAAAAAAGTAATAATGTTAAATAAATGAGAAGATCATGGGAAAAATTATTGGAATAGACTTAGGAACAACTAACTCATGTGTGTCCGTAATGGAGGGGAATGAACCTACAGTGATAGCCAACAGTGAAGGTAAGCGTACCACACCTTCAATGGTTGCATTTGTAGAGAACGGTGAGAGAAAAGTTGGTGATCCTGCAAAAAGACAGGCAATAACCAATGCGGAGAAGACTGTGTATGCCGTTAAACGGTTCATGGGTGAAAAATACAGTAATCTGAAGAATGAAATATCAAGGGTATCATACAATGTTGTCGAGGGAGAGAATGATCAGCCGCGTGTTGTGATTGATGACCGCAAGTATTCTCCGCAGGAGCTTTCGGCCATGATAGTGCAGAAAATGAAAAAGACGGCCGAAGATTATCTTGGTCAGGAGGTTAGCGAGGCGGTTATTACCGTACCGGCACATTTTGACGATTCTCAGCGTCAGGCAACCAAAGAAGCAGGTGAAATAGCCGGCCTGGAGGTTAAAAGAATAATTAACGAGCCTACGGCCGCTTCGCTTGCATACGGACTTGATAAAAAATCTCAGGATATAAAGGTTGCAGTTTATGACCTTGGAGGAGGTACGTTTGACATTTCGATACTTGAGCTCGGTGACGGTGTGTTTGAGGTTAAGTCAACACACGGTAATTCGCACCTTGGCGGTGATGATTTTGACCAGGCCATAATAGAATGGCTTGCTGAAGAATTCAAAAAAGATGAGGGAATTGACCTGAAAAGGGATCCCATGGCTTTGCAGAGATTGAAAGAAGCAGCCGAAAAAGCCAAGATCGAATTGTCCAGCTCAACCAGCACCGAGATCAATCTCCCTTATATAATGCCGGTTGACGGGATACCCAAACACCTTGTTAAAACTCTCAACAGATCACATTTTGAAAAACTTGTTGATAATCTTATACAGCAAACCATAGAACCCTGCAAAAAGGCATTAAATGATGCGGGGATGTCGAGCTCGGATATTAACGAGGTTATTCTCGTGGGCGGATCAACAAGGATACCGGCTGTGCAAAAGGTTGTAGAGGAATTTTTCGGAAGGCAGCCGTCTAAAGGTGTAAACCCTGATGAGGTTGTTGCCATCGGAGCTGCTATTCAGGGCGGTGTCCTTACCGGAGACGTCAAGGATGTCCTGCTGCTGGATGTTACCCCGTTGTCGCTGGGTATTGAAACGATGGGAGGTGTGATGACGAAGCTGATTGAAGCAAATACCACCATCCCGACCAAGAAAACAGAAGTGTTTACAACAGCCGCCGACAATCAGCCTTCGGTAGAGATTCACGTCCTCCAGGGAGAGCGTCCTATGGCCAAAGACAACAAAACAATCGGAAGATTTCACCTTGACGGAATACCGCCTGCACCAAGAGGTGTTCCCCAGATTGAGGTTACATTTGACATAGACGCTAACGGTATTCTTAATGTTTCGGCAAAGGACAAGGCTACCGGCAAGCATCAGAGCATAAGGATAGAAGCATCTTCCGGACTCAGTGAGGAGGAGATCAACAAGATGAAGGAAGAGGCCAAAGCTCATGCCGAAGAGGATAAAAAAGCCCGCGAGAAGGTTGACAAGCTCAATACTGCCGATAGTCTGATATTCCAGACTGAAAAGCAGATGAAAGAGTTTGGCGACAAGTTGCCGGCCGACAAGAAAGAGCCTATACAAAAGGCACTTGATAAGCTTAAGGAAGCTTACAAGAATGAAGACCTTGAAGGAATAGATCAGGCTTCTTCGGAGCTTAACAACTTGTGGCAGTCTGCTTCAGAGGATCTTTACAAGGCCGGTCAGAGTCAGGGAGAATCTTCCGAAACCTCACAGGAGACCGGAAGCCAGGAGCAAAAACAGGACAAGAGCGATAATGATTCCGATGAAGGAGATGTAACTGATGTCGATTATGAGGAGGTCAAGTAAACTTTGATATTCAATTAAGGAAAAAAACCTTGCAGCACATGCAAGGTTTTTTTTTACCTTTTTATCTGATTTAATTTATGTAAATTTCTCCTGTAACAACAAGAGTCAAAATTTCGTAGAGTAGTTACAAGATTTTAACTGACAGCAGGAGCCGCTTAGCTTTAAAATGAACCCTCATCAGCTTTTGGCAGACAAAATAAGATGAAAAAAATATGGGGGTCCATTCATAAAAAAGAAATGAATTTAATCGACATCCTATAATAACTCATTGATTATTAGCTTGATTAAGCTGATTTGTGCGAATAAAAAATTTTTCATTTTGCCCGCGTGGTAGTTTAGCTGAAAAAAAATTTCATGTATATTTGAGCATGTGCAAGCTTTTCAAGCAAGCAAATGCAAATTAAATCATTAACTATGAGAGGAATTTTGTTTTTCATTACCCTGTTTTCTGTCTGCTCTTTTTCCCTTGAGGCACAGGAGAAAACCAATCAAACTGACGAAGAGGGTCTCAGGCAGGGGTACTGGGAGCAGAGGTACCCAAACGGTAATCTACGCTATAAAGGTCATTTTGTTGACGGAAAACCTGTCGGCGAGCTTATAAGGTATTTTGAAAGCGGGGATAAGATGGCCATTATGGATTTTGATAAAACTGGAACTGTTGCAAGAGCCACCCTGTTTTATGAAAACGGCTATCCGGCGGCAGAGGGAAAGTATGTAAATGAGAAAAGAGACAGTGTTTGGAAGTTTTTCTCCCGGCACCAGGACAGCCTGTTAACGGCCAAAGAGATGTACAATATGGGGGAGAGAGACGGGGTGAGTAAAACATTTTATCCCGGCGGTGAAGTCTCCCAGACTCTCGCTTATAAAAACGGCCTTCGCCATGGGCAGTGGAAACAGTTTTACGAAGGGGGGCGCCTTAAACTTGAGGGGAATTATTATGAGGACAAACGTGAGGGAAGTTTTAAAATGTACAACTCACAAGGTATCAAGGAGGTAGAGGGGAAATATGAGGATAATCTGATGCATGGTGACTGGAAATTTTTTAACGAGAGGGGAGATCATCTTTATACTGTCGAGTATAACAGAGGCAATCCGGAGAATGAAGATGAGCTGATAAAAGGTGAGCAGGAACTTTTCAGGTTCATTGAGGAACAGCAGGGGAAAATACCAGAACCCGATGAAACCGAAAGATTTTTTTAACCGCACCCGGTGAAACCGTAAGGTTTTTTAACCGCACCCGGATGAAACCGGAAGTTTTTTTAAAACCGTCCCAAAGGAAGCCGATGCAAAGTAAAACCTTTTCATTACTTGAGCTGACATCTGAGGTAAAAGAGACTCTTTCCAGGAGTTTTCCTCAAACTCTATGGGTTAAAGGCGAAATAAACGAAATAAGGCAAAGTGTCTCAGGGCATTGTTATATCGAGCTGGTTGAAAAGGATGAGGCTACCGACAATATAGTCGCCAAAGCAAGGGCGACAATATGGGCATATATTTTCAGGATGCTTAAACCTTATTTTGAAATGTCAACCGGCCAGCAGCTGGAGAGCGGAATAAGTGTAATGCTTGCTGTAAATATTGAATTTCACAATGTTTACGGATTCAGCCTTGATGTAAAAGATATTGATCCTGCATATACTCTGGGCGATATTGAGAAAAAACGGCTTGAAACAATAAAAAAACTGGAAGAGGACGGTGTTTTCGATATGAACAGAAAACTTCAAATCCCCGATCTTCCCAAACATATAGCGGTTATCTCCTCTTCCACGGCAGCCGGTTACCAGGACTTCCTTCACCAGCTGGAGAACAATGAAAAAAAATTTGTTTTTAATGTCAAGCTGTTCCCTGCTTTGATGCAGGGGAACAATGCAGCTGATTCTGTTGTTGAAGCCCTTGAGTCTGTATATGAAAGGCAGCATGAATTTGATGTTGTTGCAATTATCAGGGGAGGAGGTGCTACCTCGGATCTGAATGCCTACAATTCATATCATCTTGCATCTCATATAGCTCAGTTTCCTGTGCCGGTGTTAACCGGCATAGGCCATGAAAGGGATACTACCGTTGCCGATATGGTTGCCTGCAGAAGCTTTAAGACTCCAACGGCTGTCAGCGCCTTTCTGGTTGATATTTTTGCCGGAGTCGACAATTACATTTTTGAGATTTCAGAAAAGCTTGCCGGCCGGGTTACATCAATGGTCAGTCACCACAAAAATCAAATTGACGGGATAAATCAGAGAATCGCCCCGGTTTTAAGATTTGCCAGGGAAAGGGCTTTCCGCGAAAGTGCCAACCTTCAGGAAAGAATTGATGATGCTGCAAAAGCGTATATTAAAAATAAAAAACAAAGATTTGGGTTTGCCGTATCTCAATTTTCATACCTTTCCATGAGCTCTTATATAAAACCTGAAAGGGTGAGGCTCGAAAATCTCGGGGATTCCCTTTACAAAAGAGTGATTTATTACCGTAAAAGATTGCATGAGAGGCTTTTAGTCGTTGAAAATAATATTTCCCTTTCGGATCCTGCCAATTTGCTGAAAAAAGGGTATGCAATGGTTATTCAGGATCAGCGGGTGGTAAAAAGTGTGAAAGCACTGAAAATGAATGATAATATGGAAACTATAATGAAGGACGGCCGTATATTAAGTAGGGTGAAAGAAATTTTTCCTGACAATAATAAATAGTATGTTCTGATTGACTCATTTAATGGTAAAGTTTAATTGTAAAATATTTTTACTTCTTTTATTTGCCACCTCAACTTTACTCAAATCACAGCAAGCTGAGAGAGACAGTCTTGAGATATTACTGAAGCAGGTTTCAGATCCGGAAAGGATCCACGTTTTAAACGATCTCTCAAGGGCTTACTGGGACATATCCCTGGAAAAAAGCTTAGAATATGCCCAGGAAGCCTATAGCCTCTCCCTGGAGCTCAACAGCACAATAGGTGAGGCCGATGCGCTTAACAGGATAGGGAATGCAAAACATTTGGGCGGCGATCCTGAAAGCGCTGTCGATTATTATTACCGCTCCCTTTCAATCAGACAAGAGATACATGATCTGGAAGGGGTGCTGAGCTCTCATAATAATCTTGTGATTGCCTACTCCCTTATGGGGGAAGATCAGCATCAGCTCGAACACTTGAAAAATGCTTATGAGGTTAGCAATGAGAGTGATAATGAAGAAAATGTTGCAGTTTATGCCCGCAGGCTCGGTTTGTTTAAATCTTCCCGCCATGAGTTTAAAAAAGCTGTTGAGTATTTCGATGTAGCTTATGAGAAATACCGCTCTGCCGGAAACAGCCGGGGAATTGCATCCGTTTACAACGGGCGGGGAACTATGTATAATAACATGGCACTTTATTATCTTGCCCTGGAAAATTATCTTAACTCACTTAGAATTTATAAAGAAGAAGAAGCCAAGAGGAGTATTGCTGCACTTTTGATCAATATCGGAAATATTCACAAAAAACTTGATAATCTTGATCTTGCACTGGAGTATTATCTTAATTCGCTTGATCTTTACGGGGAGAGTGAAACCGACAGATCAAGATTTTCGGCTGCCTACAACAATATAGGGGTAATTTACTTCGGGCGGGAAGATTATGAAATGAGCCTCAAATTTTACAATAAGGCTTTGGAGATAAATGAAGATGCCGAAAACCATTCAGGTATTGCTGCTGCTACAAACAACATCGGACTTGTCGAGACCAGGCTTGAAAACTATGATATTGCCCTTGATTCCTACCACAGGTCAGCCGAAATAAACAAAAAATACCACAGAAGGCACCATCTGGCAAACAATTATAATAATTTTGGTGAGCTTTTTATTTTAACGCGCGATTTTGACCAGTCTGAGAAGTATCTTGATCATGCCCTGGATATTGCCCTTGAGCTGAATGCAAGGGAGGTTATAAAGGAGAATTACCTGTTTAGGGCCGAGCTGTTATCCCTTCAGGAAGATTATTCCGAAGCGCTTCACTACCGTAAATTGTTTGATGAATACAGGGACAGCATTTATACAAGTGAATCAAACGAGATTATAGCAGAACTGCATGTAGGATACGAATCTGAAAACCGCCTCAAGGAACTGGAGATATTAAAAAAGGAGAATGAGCTTCATCAACTTAAGCTACTGCAGCAGCAAAACTCGCTTTATCATTATGCAGCGATCATGCTGCTGGTAGTAATTTTGATTTTTTTAATTTACAGTTTTTACAAATTCAAGAAAAGGTCCAATATCACCCTGGAGGAGAAAAACAAAGAGCTTGAAAAAATAAACAGAAAGCTTTACCAATCTGAACAGGAGCTGAAAAAGCTGAGCTACAGCAAGGATAAATTTTTTTCAATTATTGCCCATGATCTGAAAAACCCTTTCAACGCCCTTTTGGGGTTTTCCCAGATGCTTTCAGACAACCTTAATGAATTGAAAAAACAGGAGATAAGAACTTATGTTGACATAATATTCAAATCTGCCGAAAATCTATATCTGTTGCTTGAGAATCTTCTTAACTGGTCAAAGAGCCAAACCGGCAGCATGCAATTTAATCCTGAAAAGTTTAATCTGAAAGAAGTGACACAGGAGGTTGCCGATGCTTTACAAATACATTCGGACAAAAAAAATATAAGGGTATTAAACAAAATTGATCCTGACCATAAAGTATTTGCCGACAAAAATATTTATTCAACAATTGTAAGGAATCTTCTAGGCAATTCAATTAAGTTTACAGATACCGGTGGTCAAATTACTTTATCGTCAACCGAAAAAGATGATTTTGTAGAAGTTTCAGTTAGCGACAATGGTACAGGCATTGATCCTGAACAACTGAAAAAACTCTTTACCATTGAATACAATGTTTCCAAAGAGGGAACGCATAATGAAAAGGGAACCGGACTGGGTCTGGCATTATCAAAAGAATTTGCGGAAATAAACGGAGGTGAGATATTTGCGGTAAGCACTCCCGGGGAAGGAAGCACTTTTAAATTTACTGTGCCCAAAAAATGAGTAAAAGATTAAATAGAGCCGTTTTTGCCTCAGCACTGATCAGTTTTTTGCTTTTGTGCTGCGTTAAGATGCCTGCAATAACTTTTCAGGATATACCCGGAGTGGCTGATGCAATGAACAGAAACGGAAATTCCAGTAATTACCCCGAGAATTTTGAAAAAGAGCTTGAAAACTATAAATCCGATTATGAAATTGTAGAAGGTAAGGGGGAATATCACAGAGAAGCACGTTTGTTAAACAAAATCGGTGAGGTTTACCTCAGATCTGATAACTATTCAAAGGCGTATGAATATTTAAATAAGAGTTATCAAATAAGTGAGAGACTGGAACTTGACGAGCTGAGATGTGAAAATTACAAGTATCTTTCCAGATATTATGAAAAAATGGGTGATGCAAAGCTGGCACATGACTATTTTGTCGATTATATAGATTTGAAGGAGTATTTATACAAGGCAGAATCGGAGGCCAACCTTGAAAACTTGAAAAAAGTATTCGAAACCGAGGGACAAAAAAAAGAGATAGAGCTTCTTCAAAAGCAGTTTGAGGTACAGGAGATGGAATTTCGTAAACAGAAGACATTGCAATATTTTATGATAGTTATATTATTCATGTCGGTCGGTATCATGTTTATGCTTATTTGGAGGTTCAGGGCGGGCTATAATACATATCTTATCCTGAGGAATAAGAACAGGGAGCTGGAAAATATTAACGAAAAGCTTAAGATTTCCGAGCTATCTCTCCATGAAATGAACGCAACCAAAGACCGGTTTTTTTCAATTATCGCCAACGATCTTAAGATCCCCTTTAATAAGTTGCTTGATTTTTCAAAAAGGGTGGCAAAAGATTTAAACCACTTATCTGATGAGGAATTAAGAGAGAATGTAAGCTATATCAACGAATCTTCAAAAAAGTTCTTCGGGTTGCTTGAAAATTTGTTGCAGTGGTCGGCTGTTCAGACAAAAACGCTGCATATGGCCCCGGAGGTATTTGATCTGGCAATTGTTGTTAAAATTGAAGCCGATCAGATAAGAAAAAAAGCGTCCAAAAAGAATATAACTGTAAGCTGCCAATCTGAATACAGCGAAATACCTGTTTATGCAGACAAAACTCTTGTTTTCACAACATTAAAGAACCTTCTTGACAATGCCTTGAAATTCACATACCAAGACGGTGAGATTAAAATTAAAACAGGTGTAAGCAAGGATTATGCTGAGGTTTGTGTTATTGATACAGGGATGGGAATTGAAAAGGAAAAGCTGGAAAAATTGTTCCGTATTGACCCTGACAATCCAAACTCAGGTAAGGGGCATGAGAAGGGTAGTGGACTGGGTCTGGTCCTTTGCAGGGAATTTGTCGAGTTGAACGGGGGAAGTATAAAGGCCGAAAGTGAGTATGGCAAGGGAAGCCGTTTTTGTTTTACAATTCCACGTGCCGGTTGAGACTTTTATTTACCTGAGCGGAAAGGTTGAATTTTTTGCATTCTTGTTTATCTTTACTGAAAAGAAATATTTTATTTAGAACGGTTAAGTATATGGCAAAGAAAAACCCCTCCTATAAGGAAGCTATCGCTGAAATAGAAGAGATCCTGCGGGAAATTGAGAATGAGGAAACAGATGTTGATCATTTGGCCGAAAAGGTAAAAAGGGCTTATTCGCTTTTGAAGCTATGCAGGGAAAAACTCTACAAAACCGAAAAGGAAATAGATAATATTATGAAAGAGATGAGAGATGAGGAGTGAAGTTAAATAATATTATCTTCCGTTGCGGGAAGAGAACTGGCTGTTGTGATGATATTTTTTAAAAAACCTTGTAACCTCTCTTGATGGAATGGCAAGAGCGTTGTGTGCATAAGCTGAATTATGCATTTCCCTTGCCAGGTTTTTGACAATATTCTGATTGGCGATAAATACCTGAACAGGATCAATTTCACAAATATTTATTTTTCCTTTGGCCTTTTCAAGTGTCTGAATGTTGTCGTTGATAATAGTTTTCAGCCTGCTGAATTTTTTTGCAACTGAGCTCATAGAACAACCTACAATACCCACTACTTCATAACTTAACGGATCAATAAGAGGAGATCCCGGAATCCCTCTCTTTATTGATGATTCGAATTCTATGTACCTGTGGGTTGCTCCCTCTAGGTAAAACGAAGATATTATACCGGTTTTCAGTGAGAGATTGTTAAAATCTTTCTGGTAGCCTATTATTGCAACTTTTGTTCCAATTTCCAGCCTCTTTGAGCATCCAAATTGCAATGAAGGTATATTTTCCAGCTCACCCCCCCAGAGTCTTATTATCAGGAATTTTTCATAATAACCATTTGCCTTTGTTATTAAACGGGACTCAAATTCTTTGATGCTCATCTGCAATGTCTCTTTTTTTTCATTGCCGTCGGGCCCGAAAAAAGTGATATTTATTCTTTTCACATGGGGGAAAGAGAAAACGGTGTCTTCGGAGATTATGTAATTTTTATATTTAAAACCGCTTAATGAATAAATTTTGATCCCCTCTTTACTTGACAATGTTATATTGCACACGGAACCATGAAGAGATTTCCAAACATTTGAGTAATACATTCAAGTTAAGTTTAAAGTAAAATGGCTGAACAGCCAAAATATATGCCTCCTTGTGGCTCCCTTTAATATAGTCCCGCTTTTTCCAGAAAGTGACATGGGTTTTAACGGAAACAACCCTTCTTTATTTAGAATAAGGTGTATTTATTTGATATAAAAAAACTGCCGGTCAGCGAAATAACAGGAAGCCCCAATTTAGATTGGGATATAATGACTTATGCAAGAAAAAAAGGAAAGTTTTCAAAAAGAGGTGAGTTTGAGATTGTTAAAAGTGGTTAATTGATCGGGCAAAATAGGTTTAAATAAATCCCTTTTCTGCCCGAGTGAATTACGTTTCCCCGTAGTAAATCCCGTTTTCCCCGCACCACCGGTTTGCCTGAAATGCATGGGCACAGAAAAAATGCCGCAGGGCTGACTTGATAGCCACTGCGGCATGTAAAAATAATAGGTGTTTTATAATTCTACTCTTCAGATTTTACCTCTTTCATTGCTTCCGCAAGCGAAGTGTCTTTGGTGTAGAATTTTTGCCATTTTTCCGGAGGATCCGGCGGTGTACAAAGTGATACGATGATCAGTGCAAGTATGGATGCCGAGGCGGCCGGCAGAATTATATATTCCTCTATTAAAAGCGGTTCCCCCGAGAGGCTTGTCATTATTGAGTTGATAATTGTTATTAGCAGAGTTACTCCCATGCCTGTTGCAATTGATGCCACTCCTCCTTTGACAGTTACACGCTTCCAGAGGAAGGCGGCCAAAAGGGCAGGGGTAAGGCCGGCTCCCACCATTGTGTATGCTGTAAGTGCCATTGCCAGTATGGTTTCAAACTGCGTTAAAAGCAGATATGCCAGCAGGCCAAGCAAAACTACCATTGAACGCTGAAAAGCGACAATAAACATCCCTTTCGCCTCGGGATTAATGAATCTTTGGTATATATCTCTTGTAAGATTGGTTGAAGGTGTAAGCAAAAAGCTGTTTCCTGTTGATGTTATAATTGCAACAGATGCGCAAATGAGCAAAAGACCTCCCCACAGCGGCACCCCGACCTCGGAGCTGTAACGTGCAGTATGCAGTATAATTCGTTCCGAATTTGCTTCCGAGAGGAAAAATTCTGATACAGCCGGCAATGCGTTGAAATGACTGAAAGCAAAAATAGCAAGGGATGCAAGTGCGGTTTCAACTACTATTGTTCCGATCACCCATATCAGAACAGCTGACTTGGCGGATTTTTCATTTTTGGCGGAGAAAAATTTCTGGTACATGTTTGATTCTCCAAGTAACAGGAAAAATGTGGGCAAAAAGATCCCCATCGCCCAGAAGAAGTTATGTTCGCCAAAAATTTCAAAATGGGAGGGATCAAGTGTGGCTGTTAGGTGTTCGGCTCCCCCAATTGTAGTGTAAACAAGCGGAACGGCTATAAGTACTGCAATTGTGATTACCGCTCCGTTAATAATGTCAACCGAAACAATTGACATCATGCCTGCAAAAGCGGTGAAAATCACTATAAAACCGGCTGTCAGCAATACTCCCTGCCATTCGGGGATACCGGCCACCAAATCAAGTATGAAGCCTCCGGCTCTGAACTGGTAGCCGACTATTGTGGTGTATGCAATTACAATTACAATCGTTCCAAGTATTCTGGCCCACTTGTTGTAACGGAGCTCAAGGATATCCGGCACTGTGTATTCGGCTATACGCCTTACTCTTGCTGCAAGGAAAAAAACGATAATGATCGCCACCCAGGCGCCGGCGGCCATCCATAACTCGGAAAAACCGACCCTGGCTGCCAGTCCCGCACCGGCCAGCAAGCTGCCGGAGCCCATCCATGTACAAAGAAGAGTCCCGACAAGGCGGTAAGTGGGAACGGAACGGCCTGCTACCATAAAATCATCCTGTCCTTTGACAACGAAGCTTTTCCATACTGAAATCGACATGAGAAGAACAAGATAGCCAATGACAATAATTAAAAAAATCATAGCATTTTTTTTAAATTCAAAAGAGCAAATCTAACCAGCTGGTTTTAAGCACTTTTTGAAAGGTTTCACATTTTGTTAAATTCTTGTTGCCGTTTAAGTTGCTACTGTGTGACAGGATATTTTAAAATTATTTGCATATTATTTTAAACCTGGTAAAATAATTCCGCGCCGGGACCTATTGGAATATCCAGCAGGATCCATGCAATCAGCATGGCCAGCCACACCAGTAAAAATGTTATGGAATATGGCAGCATTGTTGCGATAACCGTACCTATACCCGTCTTTGGTTCGTACTTTTCCATAAATGCCACTATCAAAGCAAAATATGACATCATGGGAGCTACTATGTTTGTTACACTGTCTCCTACCCTGTAGGCCAGCTGAGTAAATTCAGGGGAATAACCCAGCAGCATGAACATCGGAATAAACACCGGGGCCATAATAGCCCACTTGGCCGATGCACTGCCGATCATAAGGTTGATAAAACCTGTTATTAAAACAAGACTTATCATCAGCGGGATCCTTCCCATTCCAACCGAACCTATGAATTCTGCACCCTGAATTGCAAAGATAAGGCCAAGGTTTGTCCAGTTAAAATATGCAACAAACTGGGCTGCGAAAAAGACGAGCACTATGTAGGTGCTCAATGTGGACATTGACTTGCCCATTCCTTTAATCACGTCTTCGCTATTCTGCAAAGTTTTTGCACCTATTCCGTATGCTATACCCAAAATGCCTGCTATCAAAAAGATCATTGCAACTATTCCCGACATGAAAGGCGAGCGAAGCAGGTCACCTGTTTCGGGGTCGCGCAAAAAGCCTGTACCTGGTATTGAGCTCCAGATGCCTCCTTCAATTGGCACGGTCGACCAAAGTATAATTACAAGCAGTACCAGGAAAGTGTAAAAGGTGTATCTCAATCCTTTCTTTTCATCTGAAGTAAGCTGCTCTATCTTTTCGGCTTTTGCTTCACCGGAATATTCACCAAGCCGGGGGACAATCACCTTTTCTGTCAGCCATGTTCCCGCTGCTGCAATAACAAAAGTCGAGGCGATCATGAAATAGTAGTTGGCAGTGGGATTAACCTCATAGGTGGGGTCAATTATCCGGGCCGCTTCTTCGGAAAGGCCTGCAAGCAAGGGGTCAATCGTGCCGAGGATAAGATTTGCACTGTAACCACCTGAAACACCTGCAAATGCCGCGGCCAGACCGGCTATCGGGTGCCTTCCGACAGCCAGGAATATCATCGCCCCCAATGGCACAAGTACTACATACCCTACCTCGCTTGCCGCATTTGATAATATGCCCGCAAAAACTATTGCAAAAGTCAGCATTTTTTCGGGAGCTGAGGTAACAATCATGCGCAGTCCGGTCGACATCAGTCCGCTTGAATCCATTATTCCTATACCGAGCATGGAAACAAGAACTGTCCCGAGCGGGGCAAACCCGGTGAAATTGTCAACCATATTCTTAAGGATCATATGCAGACCTTCTTTTGAAAGAAGACTGAAGGGTTCGATACTTTCCCCGGTGCCGGGGTGTTCCACCGAAATATTAAATACACTTATAATGCCTGATAGAATTATGACCCCAAGTGCAAAGATCGCGAAAAGTGCAGCAGGGTGCGGAAGCTTGTTGCCAACTCTTTCTATTCCTCCCAGAACTTTTTCTACAACACTTTTTTTCTCCTTCTTCTTTTTATTATCTGACATATTTAAAATTTTGTAAATTGAGCATTAGTTTCATTATTAGTCATTTACCGCTGAAATTTAAAACCGGAATATCTGCGATACATTTCAACATACTTTTACCGACTTTAAAAATGCAATTATAATATATCTTGAAAAACTAAACAATTAATTAAAGCATATTTACAAAAGCTGCCTTGCTTAACCCGTTAAAAACAGTTGCACCGGGAAATTCCCCGGCTCTGGAATATTGCATAATGATGCAATTTTTAATCTGTGATAAATTGAAAAGTTTAGCATTTTGCTTAGCTTAGCAATCTGAAAGAATTAATTTCACTTTTTTAATGAACCCCCGTGAGCTAAAGCTCACAAAATAATATACTAATGAAGGTCCTCACCGTAAAGCAGATTCGTCAGGCTGATGCCTACACGATTGAGCACGAGCCTGTAAAATCGATAGATTTGATGGAGCGTGCCTCAGCTGCGGCATCAGATTGGATATTCAATACTTTCGGAAAAAGCAAAAAACTATGCTTTTTTGCCGGTCCCGGCAACAATGGGGGAGATGGACTGGCTATGGCACGCATACTTTCTGAAAGGGATATTGAGGTTGCCGTCTTTATGCTGAGCCCTGCTTCGAGGTTATCTGAGGATGCATCTGTTAACCTTCAAAGACTTGGCGATACAGGAAGGGTAGAGGTCAAATGGCTGGCCGGTGAGGAGGATTTCCCGGCTGAATGCAAAAATTGCATTATTGTTGACGCTATGTTCGGCTCCGGTCTAACAAGACCGATTGAGGGAAAACCTGCAGGGATAGTAAAAAAGATCAATGATTCTCAGGCGATTGTCGTTTCTGTTGACATTCCTTCGGGTTTATTTGGTGAGGACAACAGAGATAACACTCCCGAAACAATTGTAAGGGCCGATTATACCCTCTCTTTTCAGTTTCCCAAGCTTGCTTTCTTTTTCCCCGAGAACAACCCCTATACAGGAGAGTGGCATGTTTTGCCGATAGGGTTGCATCCGAATTTTATTGAAAGTGTTGAGACTCCTTATTATTTTGTCACTGCCGGTTTTTTCTCAGGGCAAATTAAATGCAGAAACAAGTTTGCCCATAAGGGAGATTTTGGTCATTCTCTTATTATTTCCGGCAGTTACGGGAAGATGGGTGCGGCTGTTTTAGCGGTAAAAGCCTGTCTTAGAGCAGGCTCCGGACTTGTTACCGCCCATGTACCTCAAAAAGGAATTGAAATAATACAAACCTCTGTACCTGAGGCGATGACCAGTGCAGATAAATCACCTGTCGTTTTTACCGGAATTACCGATCCGGCCGGATATACATCAATTGCAGCAGGTCCGGGGATAGGTCAATCAAAGGACACCTGCGATGGACTGAGATCGTTGCTGAAGGGGTACGATCGACCGATGGTGCTTGATGCCGATGCACTTAATATTCTCTCGGCAAATAAAGAATTGTTGAAAATGCTTCCGCCCGCCAGTATCCTGACACCACACCCGAAAGAGTTTGACAGGATGGCAGGCAACAGTGGCACCGGTTATGAAAGACATCTTAAACAAATCGATTTTTCCCGGCGTTACGGAGTTTACATTGTCCTGAAAGGAGGTTATACCTCTGTTTCCACCCCGGAGGGGCATTGTTACTTTAATTCAACCGGAAATCCCGGTATGGCAACAGCAGGAAGCGGTGATGTATTAACGGGAATTATTGTATCTTTGCTGAGTCAGGGTTACTCTCCCGATATTGCTGCCAAGTTGGGAGTGTATATTCATGGGCTTGCCGGAGATATCGCAGCCGGCAGCTTGTCGCAGGAGTCTATGATTGCCGGGGATATTATAGATGAGATAGGGTGTGGGTTTAAAAAAATAAAAAATTATTTAAGCCATGATAAGATCTTTTAATTTTCTGATTGTAGCGGGATTGATCCTTGCATACGGATGTGCAGCTCCCAAGGAAGTTGAGCGTTTTACCTCAACCGAAAGAGTTGACACAGCAGATAAGCCCGATGAATATACATTGGTTTACTGGCTGCCGAGAACCACTGTCAGGGTTCACATAACGGCGAAGGAGGTTATTACCAAAAGCGGTCCCTACAGCCAGTACGCCGGAGAATATCTTGGACTTGAAGATGTTCCCCGGGAGGACGTTAGTAAATGGTACATTGAAAACGCGGAACTCAAATATTATCAGGAATCTGATCCCGATCATTGTTATATGCTGCATACAAATCAGGAACATGTTAAATCTTATTTTCACCTTACCGGGGAAGGCTTTATTCTGCCTATGACAAGTAATCATACTCCGTCACTGGAACCGGGAGGGTTTATCGAAAAGGCGGAAAAGCCTGAATTTTATTTTACGGATCGGTCGATGGAGATGGACATTGTTGAGGAAACCCGTAAAGTGATGAAAATGGAACAAAGGGATACGGCTTTTGTTAATGTACCGGTAATTGAAACTTATACAGTTACAAGAACTCCTCAGGAAAAAGCAGAAAGTGCCGCGGAATTTATAATGGACTTAAGGGAAAAACGGTATGATCTGATTTCAGGTTATCTTGAAATGTTTCCCGAGGGTAAGGCAATGGAGTCTGCCCTTGATGAGTTTGCCAGGCTGGAGGAGGAATATATATCTTTGTTTACCGGAAAATCTTTTACCCGCACGCACGAATATGTTTTTGAATTTACACCGGCCGGACCCGAAGAAGACGAGGAGGTTGAAAGAAAGATCCTGTTCCGTCTTTCCGATTCCGGCAAAATACTCCCTGCCGAAGATATGAGCGGTAATCCCGTTGTACTTGAACTTGAGCCGGAGGGGAAAACAGATGCACTTGATTTCCTGGGTATGCGCGAAGGTAAAGACAGGTTTATTCACAGGGTCCCCGATGCGGCTACCGTAAGACTGATGGATGGTGATAAACCCCTGCTCAAAAAGAGAATACTTGTGGGACAATACGGCAGGATCATATCTGTTCCCCCGGATTTTTTATTTAATGCAACTCCAGCCAATCATCGGCAGACAAAATAAAGTATCAGGGCTGAACCCTCAGATATAGAGCTATTATTCAGCCTGAAATGGCCGGATGCCCGCAGACCCGATAAGATAAAAAATACGGGAGTCCCATTCTGCAGGAAATGGTCTTGTGCCGGCAGGCCTTATAAAAGAAAAAAATATGAGGGTTCCATACTGCAGGGGATGGCCGGTCACCTGTAAGCCTGAGGTTTTCTAGAGTTCATCTTCCTCTTCTTCTGATCCTACTGCGCAACTTTTTATTATACCTCTCTCGGATGTGCGTATGAAGTTAATTATTTTGTCCCTTTCGGGTGAGGCGGGGATTGCTTCCTCCACTTTTTTAATTGCATTTGTAGTGTTCAGCCCCTTTTGGTATATTATACGGTAAGTGTCATTTATGTTGTAGATTATATCTGCAGAAAAATTACGCCGCCTCAGTCCTACCGAATTTATACCAATATAGGAGAGAGGATCCTTTGAGGCTTTTATGTAAGGCGGCACATCTTTTCGTATTTTTGATGTACCCCCTATCATAGAATGTGCCCCTATTTTGGAAAACTGATGAACTGCCGTCATACCTCCGATTATAACATGCTCCTCAACTTCAACTTCCCCGGCCAGTCCCACATAGTTTACCAGTATGCAGTAGTCGCCTATAAAACAATCATGAGCTACATGTACATACGCCATCAGAAGGCAATTGTTTCCAACCTGGGTTTTACCCCTGGAAGCGGTACCCCTGTTTACTGTTACACATTCGCGAATAATTGTGTTGTCTCCTATCTGGGCTATTGAATTTTCTCCTTTGAATTTAAGATCCTGAGGTACTGCAGAAATTACAGCGCCGGGGAATATTTTGCAATTTTTTCCTATGCGCGCGCCATCCATAATCGTCACATTTGGTCCTACCCAGGTTCCTTCCCCGATTTCAACATCGGCAGAGATGGTTGAAAAAGGTTCTACAATGACATTTTTCCCCAGTTTAGCATCTGGATGTATTGATTTTAATTCTTTATGCATGAACTGAATTATTATAAATTGCTTATTTTAAGCCGGGTTAAGCCGGTTTTTGTTTTATTTTACACCTTTTTTGGTTGAAGTGGATGCAGTCTCGTTCTTTACAATACGTGCCATGAGCTCGCCTTCCATAACTACTTTGTTTCCGACAAAAGCCTGGCCGAACATGTGCACAATACCCCTGCGTATAGGGGTTATACTTTCAAGATGGAATATAATGGTGTCGCCTGGTACCACCTTGTGCTTGAATTTAACCTTGTCAATTTTTAAAAAATAGGTTGAATAATTCTCAGGGTCACTAACTGAATTTAGAGCAAGTATACCCCCAGCCTGAGCCATTGCCTCGACCTGGAGAACTCCCGGCATAATCGGCTCTTTTGGAAAATGACCGCTAAAAAAGTCTTCGTTCATGGTCACATTTTTCAACCCTACTATACTCTTGTCGTTCATCTCTATGATTTTGTCTATCAACAGAAAAGGTGGCCGGTGAGGCAGGCAGTTCATTATATCGTTTACATCGTAAAGGGGCGGGTTGTTGGGGTCAAAGGAAGGTATTGATAATTTGGACTCCTCATGCTTGATCATTTCTTTAACCAGACTGGAAAACTCCGCGTTGGCATAATGACCGGGTCGGGTGGCAAGGACTTTCCCTTTAATTGGGCGCCCTATGAGGGCAAGGTCTCCCACCAGGTCAAGAAGTTTGTGGCGGGCCGGTTCATTGCTGAAGTAAAGCTCGAGGTTGTTGAGTACACCTTCGGGTTTTCTGCGTATACGGGGCTTTTTAAATAAATCGGCTATTCTGTCAAGCTCTTCCTGGGGCACTTCTTTTTCCAGTATTACAATGGCATTGTCAAGATCCCCGCCTTTTATAAGATTGTTTTTCAAAAGGAATTCAAGCTCGTGGAAGAATACAAAGGTGCGGCATGCGGCAATCTCTTCTTCAAAATCCGTAAGTTTGTGAAGAGTTGCATATTGATTTCCAAGCACTTTTGAATTATAGTCGATCAGCACATTTACTGAAAGCTTGTCATCGGGAAATGCAACTATTTCGACTCCTTTCTTTTCATCTGTGTAGCAGATCTTTTCCTTGATTTCAAAATACTGCTTTTCCTCTTTCTGCTCCTGCAAGCCTGCTTCCCTGAGAGCTTTTACCATGAATTTGGAGCTGCCGTCAATAATGGGAGTTTCCTCACGGTTTATATCCATTATAACGTTGTCTATTCCCAGTCCGTATAGGGCTGCCAAAACATGCTCCACAGTTCCTATTTTTACTCCGTTCTCTGACAAGGTGGTACCCCTTGAGGTGTCGGAGACATTTTCTGCGGCGGCGTTTACTGTCGGACTGCCTTCCAGGTCTATACGCTTAAACTTGTAGCCGGAATTTTCGGGGGCGGGCCTGAATGTAAGCTCAACCTGCTGCCCGGTATGAAGCCCTTTGCCGCTGAGGGTTATCGGCTTCTTTATAGTTTTTTGATTATCTGACATAATATAGATAAGATAACTTTATAAAATAAATTGCCGCAATATACAAAAAATAGAAAAAAACAGACAGGCTTTTTTAACGATTTGAAAAATCCTGATAGTTAGCCCGCTGATTATCAGTCGAAAATTGGAAAGGCAAAAAGAATATGGATTGCCTCAAGCTCAGTTGTCAGCTTGTTTAAACCGGAATAAATTATGAGCAAGTGATTTTTAAATATGTGTCATATTTTTTTTTTCAGCTCAGCAATTTCTTTTTCCAGGTTTTTTATGTAATTGAACATTTCGGGGAGTTTTTTGAACAATACATAAGACCGCTTGTATTCTCCTGCATTCAAACTGGGTGACCCCTGTATTGCTTCTCCCTCTTTGGTGACATTGGAAGCTATGCCCGATTGGGCGGCTGCCTTAACACCGCCGGCTACGCATAAATGCCCGGATACACCCACCTGGCCCCCGAACATGCAATTACTGCCTATTTTGGTTGACCCTGCAACTCCGCTTTGAGCCGCCAAAACCGAATTTTCTCCGATTTCAACATTATGGGCTACCTGTATGAGATTGTCAAGCTTTGCCCCCCGGCGGACCACTGTTGATCCCATCATTGCCCTGTCAATCGAGGTGTTTGCCCCTATTTCCACATTTTCTTCAATAATTACATTCCCCACCTGCGGTATCTTTTTGTATTTTTTGTCATTCATGGGAACAAAGCCAAATCCGTCGCTTCCAATTACACAGCCTGCATGAATAATGCAATCTTCTCCAATCTTGCAGTCGTGATATATTTTAACACCTGGATGAATTATTGTATTTTTTCCCACAATTACATTTTCGCCGATATAGCACTGTGGATAAATTTTTACATTGTCCCCGATCACGGAGTTTTCCGAAATCACTGAAAAATGACCTACATAGATGTCTTTACCGACCTTTGCGGCGGGATCAATGAAAGCGGACTTGTCAACACCTTTTTTTGAAGGTTTTTGCTGTTCCTTCATCTCCAGCAGCTCCGCTATTGCCTGGTAAGAATTGTCAACTTTAATAAGGGTGCATTTGACTGGTTTTGCAGGCTCGAAATCTCGATTGACAATAACGACCGATGCATCTGTCTCGTAGATATGTTTTTCATATTTTGGATTTGCAAGAAATGCAAGTGAACCTGGTCCGCCTTCTTCAATTCTGGATACCTTTGATACCTTTGCTTTGGGATCGCCCACAACTTCTCCATTCAGGTATTCAGCGATCTTTTTAGCAGTAAATTCCATTTGCATGATATATTATTATTAAAAATTTAATGCAAAGCTAATACTTTAAAATATTTCAATCTCCTTTGGAAAGCAAATAAAATGTTTTTTAACTTTTTTAGATAACATCGAAATATTCATCATATCTGATGCTTCCGTTATGTCAGCCAGCTTGCCGTTTTTTTGCAATATACAGATTTTTTCATCCATTCCGCTGTAGGCATGATTTGAAATTTCGTCGGAAAACACAAAATAGGATGCTTCATACCTGTCAAAACCCTCTTTTTCCATTACTTTTTTCCTTATCAGCTCAATCTCATCTTCAGGGAAAGGCTCTTTTTGTATTTTAATTCTGAAAAGCTGCCTGTTTACAAGGTTGCCTGCCAGCTTTGAGAGAACCTTGTCGCTGTGATTTGTCCATGTTTTAGCCGATGACATTATATCGTCATCGTCAAGCAATGTGTAGAAATGGACAATATCATCGAGGCGTTCAGAATTTTTATTGAGGTGGCTTCGCTCAATGCGATTTTTCAGAAAGAACTCCAGCGGGGGCGTTGAAAACAGATGCTCACCGGCCAGTGCCAGCTCCCTGGCTCTTTTAAGTACCATCATAAGCAAATACTCGGCTGCCACAACGGTTTTGTGAAAATAGACCTGCCAGTACATGAGGCGTCTTGCGATCAGGAATTTTTCAATCGAATAGATCCCTTTTGCGTCTACCACAAGTTTGTCATCATATACATTTAGCATCTTAATAATGCGGTCTGAACCGATAACTCCCTCGGTCACCCCGGTAAAAAAGCTGTCGCGCTTGAGATAATCAAGCCTGTCCATATCAAGTTGCCCCGATACAAGCTGATGGAGGAATTTCTTGTTGCAGTTGCCATTGAACACCTTCAGGGCCGTATCAAGTGCACCTTTGTACTGGCGGTTGAGCTTATCCAAAAAAACCGAGGACATATCTTCATGGGTGATACCACGAATAATAGAAAATTCAAGGGCGTGGGAAAACGGACTGTGACCTATATCGTGCAGCAAAATAGCAAGTAAAGCGGCTTCTGATTCCTCTTTGCTTATTTCATGACCTTTTTGCCTTATAATTTCGATACCTGATTTCATCAGGTGAGTGGCTCCCAATGCATGCTGAAAACGGTTATGCGTTGCTCCGGGATATACAAAGTTGGTAAGCCCGAGCTGCTTGATACGCCTTAAGCGTTGAAAGGCGGGATGCTCAATCAGGTCAAATATAAGTTCGGATGCTATTTCAATAAACCCGTGAACAGGATCATTGATAATTTTTCTTTTATTGGTAAGTTTGTTGCTCACAAAAAATAATGGTGTTAGGGTCAGCAAATATTTTCTTAAAACTGGAAACCATATTTAAAGTTTGATGACATTATTGCCCTTAAAGCCAGTTTTTAAAAAAAGCAAGAATGCCTGTTTCTCAGGCAAAAGTAATGAAGTTTTACCGTTTGAGCACAATATGACAATAAAACTGCTAATTTTCAGCCAAATATTTTGTGTTTTAAACTATAATTTATTAGTTTTGCAAGTGATTTTAGTGAAGGTGTACATTATAGGGGACCCAAGTCCCCTATTTTTGATTTGATTTTTTATGATTGACGAGGGAAAAGTCAGGGAAATTGTTGGAAATCACATTTGTAGCGATATGTTCGTTGTAGATGTGAGGGTTTCCTCCTCTAACAAGATCACGGTCCTTATTGACAGGGAAGAGGGTGTAACCATTGATGATTGTGCAAGACTGAACAGGCTGGTTGAAGAAAATCTGGACAGGGATGCTGAAGATTTTGAGCTGGAAATTTCCTCACCGGGATTGAACGAGCCTTTCAGGGTTGTCCGTCAATACCTTAAGAACAGGGGTGAAGAGGTGGAAGTTCTCACAAAAGAGGGCAAAAAACACAAGGGAGTACTCAAGGATGTACTCGATAACGGATTTGTTATAGATGAAAAAATAAAAGTAAAAGGCAGCGGTAAGCGTCCTGACACAAAAATAAAAGAAAGGGAATTTCAGTTTGAATATGTAAAGGCCACCAGGCTTTTTATTGATTTTTGAAAGAAAATAAACACATTACATAGGTATAAGATGGAAAACCTGAATTTGACGGATACATTTTCAGAATTTAAAGAACTGAAAAACATTGACCGTGCCACAATGATGAGCGTGCTGGAAGATGTCTTCAGGAATATGCTCATAAAAAAATATGGCACGGATGAAAACTTTGATGTTATTATCAATATAGACAAGGGTGATTTTGAAATATGGCGTAATCGTGAAGTGGTGGCCGACGGGGAGGTTGAAGATCCTAATTTGCAAATATCCCTCTCGCAGGCAAAAAAAATCGATCCTGATTATGAAATAGGTGAAGAGGTTACAGATGAGGTTAAGTTAGTCGATTTCGGGAGAAGAGCTATACTGGCACTTCGCCAAAATCTCACCTCCAGGATAATGGAGCTTGAGAAGAACAATATATACATGAAGTATAAAGACAGAATAGGTGAGGTTGTTACCGGCGATGTTTACCAGGTTTGGAAAAGGGAAATACTGGTTCTTGATGACGAGGGAAATGAATTGATAATGCCGAAGGCGGAACAGATACCTACTGATTATTTTCGCAAGGGTGATACGATAAGAGCGGTGGTAGTAAGAGTGGAAATGAAAAACAATGTTCCCCTCATAATTTTATCCCGTACTTCTCCCGTTTTTCTCGAGCGGTTATTTGAGCTTGAAGTACCTGAAATTTTTGACGGGCTTATAACAATAAAAAAAATTGTACGGATGCCCGGTGAACGTGCCAAAGTGGCTGTTGAATCTTATGATGACAGGATAGATCCGGTAGGTGCATGTGTCGGAATGAAAGGCTCCCGAATCCACGGCATAGTTCGCGAATTAAAGAATGAAAATATTGATGTGATTAATTATACCAATAATACACAACTTTATATTACCAGGGCACTAAGCCCTGCCAAAATATCCTCGATCAAAATAAACGAGGAGGAAAAACAAGCTGAAGTTTATCTTAAACCGGATGAAGTTTCGCTTGCCATAGGGAAAGGCGGATTAAACATTAAGCTGGCAAGTCAGTTGACGGGCTACGAAATAGATGTTTTCAGGGAAAGCGGTGCAGAAGATGAAGAAGATGTCAATCTTGACGAGTTTTCAGACGAAATTGAATCTTGGGTGATTGATGTGTTGAAGGGTATTGGATGTGACACTGCAAAAAGTGTACTAGAGCTGACAGCCGATGACCTTATGCAGCGAACAGACCTGGAAGAGGAAACCGTTCAGGAAGTTTTAAGGGTGCTTAAAGCCGAGTTTGAATGATCTAATATAGGATCAAAAAGAAGGCAATAAAATTTTGAGGGTTGTTTATGTCAGAAGTCACAAAAAAAACAAAACGTCTCAGTAAAGTCGCAAGGGAGTTTAACCTGGGAATCCAGACAATAGTTGATTACCTTAAAAAAAAGGGTTATGTAGTTGATGCAAACCCCAATACTAAGGTAAGTGAGGAACAGTATACCCTTTTATTAAAGGAGTACAGCTCAGAGATAAAAGTAAAGAAGGAGTCTGAAAAAGTCAGTTCCCGAATTTCCAGGGAAAGAAAAGAGGCGTTGTCGATTGACGATGTGCGCAAGGAAAGTGATGAGGGCGACTATGAGGCAGGTGACAGTGAAGACCAGGTGCTGATAAAGGAAACTTCCGGCAAAAAACCGGCATCTCCTGAAAAATCTCCTGAAAAAGCTGAAAAGCCGGAAGAAGAAAAAGAGAAGCCAACAGGTAAGAGGGAGGCTGATGAAGAAAAAGAGGTTCAGGCAGAGGAGAAGCAAAAAGAAGAGGAGAGTACTTCAAATATAAAAATTGTGGGCTCCATAGATCTTGAGTCTGTTCAAAAAAAACCTGCCAGGCAGAAAAAAGAAGCTAAAGAGGAGCCCGCCGCTGGGTCCGGGGAGGAAGAACCAGTCCCGGAGAAGAAGGCTGAAAAGCCTGAGAAGAAGGCTGAAAAGCCTGCCCCTGAGAAGAAGACTGAAAAATCTGAGAAGAAGGCTGAAAAGCCTGTTTCTGAAACAAAGAAGGAGAAACCTTCTGAAGAAGAGACTAAAAAGCAAAAATCAGATACTGTTTCCGCTGCCACAGATCAGGGTGTCGATGAGAAGAAAAAATCACCTGAAAAACCTTCAGAAGAGAAAAAAGAATCACCTGAAAAAACAGTGGAGGAGAAGAAAAAAACACCTGAGAAGACCCCGGAAGATGTTTATAAGCCCGAAATAGAAAAGCTTAGCGGGGTAAGGGTGGTTGGCAAAATTGACCTGCCTTCACAGGAGGAAAAGAAAAAAGGTGAGACTTCCGGTCAGGAGCAATCTAAACCCAAAAAGAAAAGAAGGAAACGGATCCGTAAGGATGACCGTAAAGTCTCAGTAGAAGGTAAGGAGCAGAAAAAAGAGCAGCAGAAGAAAACACGGGATGAGGCTCCCAAGAAGAAAAGCAAAAAGAAAAGCAAACCGGTCAGACCTGAGATAAGCGAAGAGGACGTTCAGAAACAGATCAAGGACACTCTTTCAAGGCTTACATCCAAGGGAAAATCAAAAGGGTCCAAATACAGAAAGGAAAAACGTGAACAGATCAGTGAAAAACAGCGTGAAGATGCACAAAAACAGGAAAAGGAAAAGAATGTACTGAAAGTCACAGAATTTGTCACTGTTAACGAACTTGCCAACATGATGGATGTTCAGGCAACCGATGTTATTTCCTCTTGTATGAGCCTTGGCTTGTTTGTTTCAATCAATCAGAGGCTGGACGCGGAAACAATTTCTCTTGTAGCCGAAGAATATGGGTATAAGACTGAATTTATAAGTGTTGAGCTGCAGGATGACGTTGTTGAGGAAGAAGACGATCCCGAAAACCTCGAGCCTCGTCCCCCGATTGTTACCGTTATGGGTCATGTTGACCACGGGAAAACCTCTCTTCTCGATTTCATAAGGCATGCTAATGTAATTGGCGGAGAGGCGGGAGGTATAACCCAGCATATAGGCGCATACGGTGTAACTATTGAAAACGGGAAGAATATTACTTTTCTTGATACTCCCGGTCACGAAGCCTTTACAGCAATGCGTGCCCGCGGCGCAAAAATAACAGATGTGGCGATTATTGTGATTGCCGCCGATGACAGTGTTATGCCCCAAACCGTCGAGGCAATAAACCATGCCCATGCTGCCGGTGTTCCTATTGTTTTTGCCATAAACAAGATAGACAAACCCAATGCCAGCACCGATAAGATCAGGGAACAGCTGGCCAACATGAACTTCCTTACAGAAGACTGGGGAGGGAAATATCAGGTTCAGGAAATTTCTGCCAAGCAGGGGAAAAATATTGAGGAGCTGCTTGAGAAAGTATTGCTTGAGGCGGAGATGCTTGAACTGAAAGCAAATCCCAACAGGAAAGCCAGCGGAACGATTGTTGAGTCTTCACTTGACAAGGGAAGAGGTTATGTTGCCACCGTATTGGTTCAGAATGGAACATTAAAGGTTGGCGATCTTGTACTTTCGGGCAAATACTATGGTCATGTTAAAGCAATGTACAATGAGCGGGGGAAACGTATTTCCGAAGTAGGACCTTCATCGCCTGCACTTATACTTGGGTTGAACGGAGCACCCCAGGCAGGTGAGAACTTCAATGTTATGACAAGTGACCGTGAGGTCAAGGAGCTTGCCAATAAAAGGGAGCAACTGGAAAGAGAGCAGGGATTGCGTGCACAAAAACATATAACCCTTGATGAGATTGGACGCCGTATAGCAATAGGAAACTTCCAGGAGTTGAATATTATAATTAAGGGAGATGTTGACGGCTCGGTCGAAGCTCTTGCGGATGCAATAAGTAAGCTTTCAACAGAGCAGATACAGGTAAGGATAATTCACAAAGCTGTCGGCCAGATATCCGAATCGGACATTCTTCTGGCTGCCGCTTCGAACGCAGTAGTTCTCGGGTTCCAGGTAAGACCCTCTATGAGTGCAAGGAAGCTGGCTGAAAAGGAGGAGATCGATATCCGTATTTACTCAATTATATATGATGCAGTCAACGAGATAAAATCGGCCATGGAGGGAATGCTCAAGCCCGAAATAAAAGAGGAGGTTGTTGCAACTCTTGAAATTAGGGAGGTGTTTAAAATATCAAAAGTAGGCCGGGTTGCCGGTTGCTTTGTCAAAGACGGGAAGATAGACCGCAATTCCAAGGTAAGGGTTATCCGTGACGGGATTGTTGTTTACACAGGCAAGCTGGGTTCTCTCAAAAGGTTCAAGGAGGATGTAAGGGAAGTTTCTGCCGGGTATGAGTGCGGCCTCAACATCGAAAACTTCAATGATATAAAAGTTGGGGATATAATTGAAGCCTGCAAGGAAGTAGAGGTCAAAAAGACCCTTGAGTGATCGCCCGGGAATTTTCCAAAAAAACCTGGAAGTGGTGATCAAGCAGTGAATTTTCCAAAAAAGACCCTGGAGGTGGTCATCAAGCCGGGATTTTTCCAAAAAAGACCATTTAATGATTATCCTGGATTTTTTCCAAGAGGATTCCATCCTTTCGAGGATAGCTGAATAATAGAACCGTCAGGTGTTACCAGGTTTAACCCCGATCCTTTGGCGGTAATGTGTCCTATCGGTTTTATAAAGGGAACATCCTGGAGTTTTTCAAAATCCTCCTGGGAGACTGTAAAAAGCAGCTCATAATCCTCACCACCGTCAAGTGCAGCAGTCAGGGGTTCGATCTTGAGTTCCTCCCCAACCTCTTCAGTTTCCTTGTGAAAGGGAATATGCCCGGCGAAAAGCTTGCACCCTTTCTCCGACTGGGAGCAAATATGGTTTATCTCGGAAGACAACCCGTCGGAAATATCAATCATAGCTGTAGGCAAAACTTTTTTTTCCCTTAACACGTCAATAACCTCTTTTCTTGCCTCGGGTTTCAATTGTCTTTCCAGTACGTACTCGTAACCTTCGAGTCCGGGCCTGATCCCGGGGTCATCAAGGAACAGCTTTTTTTCTCTTTCCAGAATCTGAAGACCCAAATAGGAAGCTCCCAGGTCTCCCGATACACAAATGATGTCGTTTTCCCGGGCTCCGTTTCTGTAAACAATCTCTTCCTTTGAGATCTCACCCAATGCTGTTATGCTTATTGCCATGCCTGTTAGCGAGGTGGTAGTATCACCTCCTGCAATGTCGACACCATATTTTTCACATGCCAGCTTTATTCCATCATAAAGTTCATCAATCTGTTCAAGTGAAAATTTTGAGGATATGGCTATTGAGATTATCACCTGCATGGGATACCCGTTCATGGCAAAAATATCTGAAAGATTAACTGTAACGGCTTTGTAGCCGAGGTGTTTTAACGGACTGTAAACCAGGTTAAAATGGATTCCCTCCATTAATATATCGCTTGTGGCAACTACCAGTTTGTTCCGGTAATCCAGAATGGCGGCATCATCGCCTACCCCTTTCATTGTCTCTTTGTGTTTTATCTTAATATCACCTGTAAGATGACTTATAAGTCCGAATTCCCCGAGCTCCGACAGTTCCGTTTTTTTTTCCTTATCTCCCATTTTATTTGATTCTGAGTTATTAAACTTTTGGGTTTATATTTTGTTAATATTTCGCTATATTTGTGCTTAATTAGATTAATTCTAATTTATTTTTAAAAAACCTCTGATTTTAGAGGCAAAGTTATGAAAAAAGATAAGGATAAAATATTAGGTAAAGTTACAGGGGATGAATATAAGTTCGGGTTTTACACCGATATTGAGCAGGACAGCATTGGCAGGGGGCTTAATGAAGATGTAATAAGAAAAATCTCCGAGAAAAAAAACGAGCCGGAGTTTATGCTGGAGTACCGTCTGAAAGCATACCGTCACTGGCTCAATATGGAAATGCCCGGGTGGGCCAATTTAAATATTCCCCCGATAGATTACCAGGATCTGATATATTATTCGGCACCTAAACAGAAAACAAAACCGGGAAGTCTCGATGAGGTGGATCCCGAGCTTATTGAAACCTTCAACAAACTGGGCATACCTCTGGAAGAGCAAAAACATCTTGCAGGGGTTGCCGTTGATGCGGTGATGGACAGTGTTTCGGTAAAGACTACCTTTAAGGAGACACTTGCAGACCTGGGCATTATTTTTTGCTCATTCAGTGAAGCTGTACGCGAACACCCGGATCTTGTGAAAAAATATCTCGGTTCAGTGGTCCCCTATGCTGACAATTTTTTTGCCGCGCTTAATTCGGCAGTTTTCAGTGACGGCTCCTTCTGCTATATCCCCAAGGATGTTCACTGTCCCATGGAGCTGTCAACTTATTTCCGGATAAATGCTGCAAACACGGGACAATTTGAGAGGACGCTGGTGGTTGCGGAAAAAGGCAGTTATGTCAGCTATATGGAAGGATGTACCGCCCCGCAAAGGGATGAAAACCAGCTTCATGCTGCGGTGGTTGAAATTGTGGCACTCGATGATGCACATGTCAAATATGCTACTGTTCAAAACTGGTATCCCGGAGACAAAGAGGGTAAGGGAGGAATATACAACTTTGTAACCAAAAGGGGTATATGCAAAGGGGATAATTCAAAAATTTCCTGGGCGCAGGTTGAAACCGGTTCTTCGATTACATGGAAATACCCCGGTACCGTACTGAAAGGCAATAATTCAAAAAGTGAATTTTATTCGGTGGCGGTAACCAATAACCATCAGCAGGCCGATACCGGAACGAAAATGATACATTTGGGCAAAAATACCAGCAGCATTATTGTCTCCAAGGGCATATCTGCAGGTTACAGCAACAACAGCTACAGAGGCCTTGTAAAGGTGGCCAGGGGTGCCGGGAATGCCCGGAATTTCAGTCAGTGTGATTCACTGCTTCTGGGTGACAAATGCGGCGCCCATACATTTCCCTATATTGAAACGGACAACAAAAGCGCAGTAGTTGAACATGAAGCCACTACTTCAAAAATAGGCGAAGATCAGATATTTTACTGCAACCAGCGTGGAATATCAACCGAGGATGCGGTCGGGCTGATAGTTAACGGTTATGCAAAAGAGGTTCTCAATAAGCTGCCTATGGAGTTTGCAGTTGAAGCACAAAAACTTCTTCAGGTCAGCCTTGAAGGTAGTGTCGGGTAATAAATTAATTTTAAGGAGACTTTTTCTATGCAAATGTTAAAAATAAAAGACCTGAGGGTAACAATAGAAGATCAGGAAATTCTGAAAGGTTTTAATCTTGAGGTAAATGCAGGTGAAGTTCATGCGATAATGGGACCGAACGGTTCCGGCAAAAGCACGCTGGCTGCAGTTCTTGCCGGCCGGGATTTGACGGTTACCGGAGGAAAAGTGCTTTACAACGGGGAGGATCTGCTGGAAAAATCACCTGAGCAGAGGGCCAAAGAGGGTATTTTTCTCGGATTCCAGTATCCCATAGAGATCCCCGGTGTCAGTATGGTTAACTTTCTTAAAACCGCCGTTAATGAACTTCGCGAATCAAGGGGGGAAAAACCCTTGTCTGCTTCGGATTTTCTTAAACTTATGAGGGAGAAAAAAGAGCTTGTAGAGATTGATTCAACTCTCACCAACCGGTCGGTTAACGAAGGTTTTTCGGGAGGGGAAAAGAAAAAGAATGAAATTTTCCAGATGGCAATGCTTGAACCAAAGCTTGCCATACTTGACGAAACTGATTCGGGACTCGATATTGATGCCCTGCGTATTGTTGCAAACGGGGTTAACAAGCTTAAGTCAAAAGAGAGGGCAAGCATTGTTATAACTCATTATCAGCGTCTGCTTGATTATATTGTGCCGGATTTTGTCCATGTGCTTTACGACGGGCGAATTGTCAAGTCAGGGGACAAGGATCTGGCGCTTTTGCTTGAAGAAAAAGGCTATGAGTGGATCAAAGAGGAGGCAGGAGCATGAGTACGGTAAAACAAGAATATGATGTTAAAAAGCACTTCCTGGAACTGTTCCGAGAAAACCGCTCTGTTATAGATTCGGGGTCGGCACCGTTGATGAACAAACAAAGGGAAGGTGCGATTGAGGAGTTTGAACGGCTGGGGATCCCTTCACAAAAGAGTGAAAAATACCGCTATGCAGACATAAATGGAGTTTTTAATCCCAATTTGAGCAAATCCTTCGGAGTTCAAAAGGTTTCATTCAACATACACGATATTTTTGAATGTGATATCCCCGATCTTGACACCAATCTTATACTGCTTGTAAACGGAAGATATTTCAATAAAGAAGAGCCGCTGAGGGAATTGCAGGGAGGGATAATCACAGGAAGCCTTGCCCGGGCTTCAAAGGATATGCCCCAAATTGTTGAAAAATACTACAATTCTGCCGCATCAACCGAGGATGATAGCTTGGTTGCACTGAACACTGCTTTTGCCCAGGACGGTGTTTTTATATACCTGCCAAAAGATGCTGTTCTTGAAAAACCCCTGCAAATAGTAAATATAATGATCCATGAGACGGATCTGATGGCTCAGCACAGAAATCTTTTTATCGCCGAAGAGAACAGCAGCGCAAAAGTTGTGGTGTGTGACCATACCCTTTCGCCAAATAAGTTCCTCACCAACGGTGTAACGGAGATATATGCAGCATCAAACTCAAATTTTGATCTCTCCAAAATACAAAATGAGCACAATGGTTCGGCACAGTTGTCACATACATTTTTGGAGCAGGAGAGTGAAAGCACTGTTTTTACAAATACTGTCTCACTACACGGAGGCTTTGTCAGAAACAACATGTTTGTAAGGCTTAACGGCGAAGGCAGTGAGAACCACACACTTGGTCTTTACCTTGCCGATAAAACCCAGTATATTGACAATTATGTTAAAATAGATCACGCCAGTCCGGGTTGCTCCAGCAGGCAGCTGTTCAAGGGGGTAATGGATGATCAGGCTTCCGGATCATTCAACGGTACAATAGTGGCCAGAAAAGATGCACAAAAAACCAATGCCTACCAGGCAAACAACAATATTTTGCTTACAGATGACGCAAGGATCAACTCCCGTCCGCAACTCGAGATCTATGCGGATGATGTAAAGTGCAGCCACGGCTCCACTACCGGGCAACTCGATGAAAATGCCATGTTTTACATGCGCTCCAGGGGTATTCCCGAACGTGAAGCCCGTCTTTTGCTTATGTATGCCTTTGCTTATGAGGTGGTTAACCAGATTCATGTCAAACCCCTGCGTCTCAGGATTGATGATCTGGTAAACAAGCGTTTGCGCGGGGAGCTTTCAAGATGCAATAACTGCGCCATGAACTGCGAGTAATTTTTTATTTAACTCTTAAAAATTGAAATTTTGAGCTTTGATGTTAAAAAAATAAGAGAGGATTTTCCTATTCTCCAGAGGGAGATATATAACAAACCGCTGGTATATTTTGACAATGCCGCTACCACCCAGAAGCCCAGGCAGGTCATTGAAGCTATGGAGCATGTGTATAGCCGTATAAACAGCAATATTCACAGGGGTGTACATTTTTTGAGCGACCGGTGTACAGAAGAGTTTGAAAGATCCCGGGAGATGGTTGCCGGATTCATAAATGCGGCTCATTCCCATGAGGTTATTTTTACTGCCGGTACAACGGCTTCAATAAATCTGGCCGCATTCTCTTTCGGTGAGACTTTTGTGGGGGAAGGTGACGAGATAATTGTTTCGGCTATGGAGCACCACTCCAACCTTGTTCCATGGCAGATGCTCTGCGGGCGTAAAAAGGCAAAACTTAAGATAATCCCCCTGAATGAAAAGGGCGAGCTGCTTGTTGAGGAGTTTGAGAAGCTTATCTCCGCGAGAACCAAACTGGTAACACTCTCTCATGTTTCCAATGCAATTGGTACCCGTCATCCCGTTGAAAAGGTGATCGAGCTTGCACATAAAAAAGATATACCGGTTTTGATTGACGGAGCACAATCCATTCAGCATGAGGTTATTGATGTTCAAAAGATGGACGCCGATTTTTTTGTTTTTTCCGGACACAAGGTTTATGGCCCTACCGGCATTGGTGTCTTTTACGGAAAGGAGAAGTGGCTGGAAAAAATGATGCCGTACCAGGGTGGGGGTGAAATGATAAGCCGGGTAACTTTGGAAAAAACCTCATACAACCGCCTTCCTTTCAAGTTTGAAGCGGGCACCCCCAATTATGTTGGGGCGATCGGACTTGCTGCGGCACTGCAATATCTGCGGGAAACAGGAATGGAAAATATAATTGCCTACGAAAGGGAGCTTACAGACTACGGGGTATCAAAATTGTCGGAAATAGATAACCTCCGGCTTGTGGGTACGCCCCGGGAGAGAACCAGCGTGCTCTCTTTTTTGATAGATGATATACACCCCTACGATGCTGGCATGGTTATAGACAAAATGGGAGTGGCGGTAAGGACGGGAAATCATTGTGCGGAACCTTTGATGGATTTTTTCAAGATAAGGGGAACCATAAGAGCCTCGGTTGTATTTTATAATACAAAAAAAGAGATAGACATACTTTGTGATGCAATAGAAAAAGTAAAACAGATGTTTTACTGATGCACCAAACTTTTAAAAGATAAGATTAGTCTGACCGGCTTCATAACAAGGTGTTCTGAGTGTGTAATCTTCTAAAGGACTTAACAATAAGCCATAAAAAAGGGTAATTATGACAATAGACCAGGTACAGAGGGAAATAATAGAGGAGTTCACTCTTTTCGACGACTGGATGGATAAATACAATCACCTCATTGATTTGAGCAAGACACTTCCTGAAATTGACAGCAAATATAAAACCGAAGATAACCTTATAAAGGGATGCCAGTCTAAAGTTTGGCTCCATTCCGAATACAGTGATGGAAAAGTATATTTCTATGCCGACAGTGATGCAATAATAACAAAGGGAATAATAGCTATCCTGATCAGGGTTATGTCCGGGCGGAGACCCGAAGAGCTTGTAAATGCCGATCTTTTTTTCATTGACGAGATAGGACTCAGGGAAAATCTCTCGCCTACGAGGGCTAACGGACTGGCTGCTATGGTGAAGCAAATGAAAATGTACGCTTTAGCTTATCAAACAAAAGAACAAAAAAAGAGTAAGTGATATGGCTTCCAAAAAGAGTGGTGAGGAACTTGAAAACAAAATAACCGCGGCTCTCAAAGAGGTTTATGATCCTGAACTTCCGGTTAACATTTATGATCTGGGACTTATATATGAGATCAATATTGACGATGGCAATAATGTGGAACTTGTTATGACTCTTACTGCTCCCAATTGTCCGATGGCCGATGCTCTTGTAAAGGAAACCGGGGAGAGGCTCAGGGAAATACCAGGAACCGGGGAAGTAAACATCAAACTTGTCTTTGACCCTCCCTGGGATAAAAGCATGATGAGCGAAGAGGCAAAGCTTGAGCTGGGTCTTTTCTGATTATACATTTGTTGTCAATGAAAGGAAAAGGAGCCGAATATGCAGCCTGCATTAAAACTCATGCACGCAGGCTTGGATTTTCCGGTTGCGGCATTTCTTCAGCAACATTTTTGGAAAATGATGCCCGCGTGCTGGAGAGCTGGATAAAGTCCGGGATGCATGGCAGTATGCGTTTCATGGAGAACCATTTTGAAAAAAGGGTGGATCCCCGCAAACTGCTTAAAGGAGCCAGGTCTGTTATTTCTGTTTTACATAATTATTATCCCCCCGTCAGACAAAAGAATCCTGATGCACCGGTGTTGTCAAAATATTCCTACGGGAGAGACTATCACTTTATACTCAAGGATAAGCTAAAGCGTTTGCTGGGGTTTATCAAAGATCATATTGGAGATGTCAATGGCCGTGCTTTTGTGGATTCTGCACCCGTGCTGGAAAGAGCATGGGCTGTTCGCTCCGGTTTGGGGTGGAGGGGCAGGAACACCAATCTTTTGACCAGAGAGGGGTCTTTTTTTTTCATAGGAGAACTTATTGTTGATATTGAACTGCCGCCTGACACACCGGTCAGGGAGCAATGCGGGGACTGCCGGCTATGCCTGGACGCCTGTCCGACAGGGGCACTTGTTGCACCATATACTCTTGATGCAGGGAAGTGCATTTCTTATTTAACAGTCGAATACAAAGGTGAATTGCCTTCAGAAATTAAGGGGAAGATGTTTAACAGGGTTTTTGGCTGTGATATTTGCCAGGATGTCTGTCCATGGAACAAAAAAACCGCAGCTCACAACGACCCCCTGCTGGAGCCCGACCCAAGGGTTATTGAGATGACATCGGAAGACTGGTACGGGATGGGTGAGGAATTTTTCAACCGGGTTTTTCGCAATTCAACGCTGCAAAGATGCGGATACCAACACCTGAAAAGGAACCTGCAATTTTTACGCAAATAAGTGCTTCATTATTCCCCGATTACTGTCACGGCGATTTTTCGTATGTTTCTTGGCCCGTCAAATTCGCAGAAAAATATATTCTGCCATGTTGACAATCCCATTTTCCCTCCTGTTATGGGGATGGTTTCTGAAGGGCCTACAATACCGGCTTTAAGATGGGAGTCCCCGTTGTTGTCGTGTGCATCGTGCTCCCATACTCCTCTGGGTATAAGCTTGTTCAGCAGGGCTATAACATCATTTTGAACGGAATCGTCCCAGCTTTCCTGGATCATAATGGCGGCTGTCGCTCCCTGTGCATATACACATGCGATACCGCCGGTTATTCCGCTGCGGGCAACAATTCCCCCTACCATTTCCGTAATGTCAAACAAACCGTTTCGTTTGCCGGTTTTTATTTTTATAATTTCCTGCATTTGCACCGTAATTAATGTTTATTTTTATTATTTGTTAAAGTCCTTAAATTCATAAATATTTTTTGAGCCTTTAAATTTAAAAGATAAATTGCATAAAATGAATACTTTCAGAACAGTCGTGGAAATTTCCCCGTGGGAGAACAAGATTGGTTATGACGACCCTTCTGTGTGGATGGGATCGTGTTTTACCGAAAATATCGGCAACAAGATGAAAAGGCTGAAATTTCCTGTTCAGGTCAACCCATTTGGAGTTATATACAATCCTGTTTCTGTTAAAAACAGTCTTGAGGTTTTAATTGAGATAAAATTCTTAGGTTATGATGATCTGAAGTGGCATAACAATATGTGGCACAGTTTTTATCACCATTCTTCATTTTCACATCCCGAAAAAGATGAATGCCTGGATATGATCAACAGCTCAATTAAGGAGGCTTCCTCCCTTTTGAGAGAAGCCCGTTTTCTCTTTATAACATTCGGAACAGCAAGAGTTTACGAATATATTGAAACCGGCCGGATCGTATCAAACTGTCATAAAATACCTGCTGCAAATTTCAGGCATTATCTTTTGGAGGTTGATTATATAGTTGAGGTATTCAAAGAAGTACTGAATAAATTAAGTTATTTAAACCCCGCCGTGAACGTGGTTTTCACCATCAGTCCTGTCAGGCACTGGAAAGACGGACCGGTTGGCAACCAGCTAAGCAAATCTTCACTGATAGTTGCAGTTCAACGGCTTGTGGAATTGTTTTCATTTGCATATTACTTCCCGGCCTATGAAATAGTTATGGATGATTTAAGAGATTACCGTTTCTATGAAAAGGATATGCTCCACGTTGGTTCGCAGGCGGTGGATTATATATGGGAAAAATTTTCCGGAGCTTTTATCAGCCATAATTCTGCTTTGATAATGAGGGAGGTGGAAAAGATATGCCAGGCCCTTTCTCACAAACCTTTTAATCCTGCTTCCCCGCAACACAGGAGTTTTTTACAAAAGGTTAAGCTGCAGATTGGGGAGCTGGAAAAAAAATATCCTTTTCTGAATTTCAGGGAAGAGCTGAATATGATAGAAGACCGCTTAAAAAAAGCAGACGGATGATCCCCATAAGCAAAAGCTTACAAAAAAACATGTATAAAATATGTGGCCTGACCTGCGGTCAACTTTAACATGTAAACATATCATCTTTTAGGGGGCAGACCACAGGCGAGAAGAAAAAACGACCAGAATAACCGGTGTTAGAAAACAGTTTATGAAGATCCGGAAATTTTTAAAACCGGTTGCAATTGGGAAGCAGGGTTACATTTTATTAACTCTTTCAAGATCTTCCGGTGTGTCGACTGAAACTGTGTCATGCCGGGTTACAATAACCTTAATGTTGTAACCGTTCTCTAACCACCTGTTCTGCTCGAGTGATTCGGCGCTTTCAAGCGGAGAAGGAGTCAGTTGTGCAAGTTCAAGCAGTGTGTTTGTGCGGTATCCGTACATGCCAATGTGCCTGTAAAAAAAGGATTTTTCTGTCCAGGAGTTTTTTTCCGCATCACGAAGGTACGGAATGGGTGAACGGCTGAAGTAGAGGGCTTCTTTTTTCAGACTGAATACCACTTTTGGCAGATCGGGGTTGAAAAGTTCATCACTGACTTTTATTTGCTTTATCAGTGTTGCAATATTTGTTTTGTTATCCGAAAAGGCTGCTGAAAGTTGCCTTATTTGATCGGGACTGACAAAAGGTTCATCTCCCTGGATGTTGATAATAACATCCGGAAATTTTCCGCTGCAGTTGCGAAGTTTTTCGGCCGCTTCAGCACACCGGTCGGTTCCGCTGCGGTGAGCAGCAGAGGTCATTACCGCCCTGCCGCCGAATTTTTCCACCGCCCCGGCGACCCGCTTATCGTCAGTTGCAACGATTACACAGTCGAGTACTTCGCATGAGCGTTCGTAAACATGGCGGATCATCGGTTTACCTTTAATAAGTGCCAGCGGCTTTCCCGGCAGGCGGGTTGATGCATAACGTGCTGGGATTATTCCGGCAATTTGCATATTTAATGATTCGATTAGATTAATATTAAATATTTTAGCGTTGTAAAATAATAAAAAACCATATAAGTTGTAATTTTGTCATATAATTGTAAATTATTTTTTATTCAGCATGGATATTAACTCAATAAAAAGAAGATTTGGAATAATAGGTGATTCCCCTGCTTTAAACAGGGCAATAGAGGTTGCGTACAGAGTGGCACCTACTGATTTGTCCGTGCTTATATCAGGTGAAAGCGGAACAGGAAAGGAAGTTTTTCCCAAAATAATACACCAGTACAGTGCAAGAAAACATGGGCCTTATATTGCAGTTAACTGCGGGGCCATACCCGAGGGGACTATAGATTCCGAACTGTTCGGGCATGAAAAAGGTTCTTTCACCGGAGCTTACGAAAGTCGTAAAGGTTATTTTGAGGTAGCCGACAAGGGAACTATTTTTCTTGATGAAGTATCTGAGCTGCCACTTTCAACTCAGGTAAGGCTTTTAAGGGTTCTTGAATCTGGAGAATACATCAGGGTAGGCTCTTCAAAAGTTCATAAGACCGATGTAAGGGTGATTGCAGCAACAAATGTGAATATACTGGACGCTATAGCTGAAAACAAGTTCCGCGAAGATCTTTATTACAGGCTGAATACCGTACCCGTGGTTGTATCTCCCCTAAGGGAGCGGAAAGAGGATATTTTGATGTTATTCAAAAAATTTTCACTTGATTTTGCCGAAAGATACAGGATGCCACAGATCAAGCTTACTGACGAGGCATTAAATATTCTGGAGAATTTTGAATGGCCGGGCAATGTCAGGCAGCTTAAAAACGTCACTGAGCAACTTTCCATTATTGAAAAAAAACGTGAAATAGATGCGGAAACATTGCGCAGGTACCTGCCCGATTATATGGAAAACAAATTGCCTGCAATTATGAAGGGTGAAGAGGGCAGTACATTTGCATCAGACCGCGAGATCCTCTACAAGATCCTCTTCGATATGAAAAACGATATGAGCGATCTTAAAAAGCTTGTATACGATATTATAAGAAAAAATCCCAATGATGAGGACTATGAAGATCATACGCGACTCCTTAAAAGGCTGAACCCTTCCTCGGATCATTTTTATGCACAGCGGGAAAATGCCCATGAAATGAAACATCATTCAAAATCGGAGATTGAAGATACCGAGGAGCTGGTTGATGAGCCACTTTCACTTCAGGAAAAAGAGATTGAAATGATTAAAAAGGCGTTGCAAAAATATAACGGCAGGCGCAAGCTTGCTGCAGATGAGCTGGGTATATCGGAACGCACACTTTACCGTAAAATAAAACAATATAATATTGATGATAAAGTTTAACGGCTGAACTATAAACGTATGTTGCCTATGATTGCTGGAATAAGAAGAAAGATAGCCCCGCTTGCCCTGATCGTTTCAGCGGCTTTAGCGGCAGGTTGCTCGGTTAACTATTCATTTACCGGTGCATCCATTTCTCCTGATGTGGAGACTCTTTCTGTGCAGTATTTTGAAGATAATTCTTCCTCGGGCTTCCCCGGTCTCAGTCAGCAGCTTACAGAAACGATGCAGGACGAGTTTGAGGCCCGTACCGGGCTGTCGCTTGTTGGTGATATGGGAGATGTGGACTTTGAGGGTGAAATAACTGATTACAAAACCGAGCCGGTATCTGTCAGAGCAGATGAAAGAGCTGACCAGGAACGTCTTACTATTACTGTAAGGGTAATATTTACAAATTCCGACGATCCGGATCAGGATTTTGAGAGAACCTTTTCAAGGCATGCGGATTATGATGCCCAAACCGGACTTGAAGCCGTTGAAGGGGAGTTGATTGAAAAAATAATTGATGAGTTGATACAGGATATTTTCAATTATGCTTTTGTAAACTGGTAATATTTACTTTATAAGATTATGATAAGGGAAGAGCTTATCGAATACATAAGAAAGCCTCAGTTGCTTGATGAAAACAGCTTAGGTAAGATAAAGGAGGTTGTACGGAGTTATCCGTATTTCCATACAGCTCATTTATTGATATTGAAGAACCTGAAAGACATTAATGACCGGTATTTTGCGGATCAACTGACTTTTTCCTCATTGTATACTGTTGACAGGGATAAGATGTTCAGGGTTGTTCACGGCTATGACCCGGGGGCGCCTGAACCGGAAAACCTCCAAAATGTTGAGGGAGAAAGTGATGATAAGGCAGTTGAAGATAATTATGGCGCGGAGACTCAATTTTCTCGGGAAAAGAGTTTTGTGGGAGAGTCCCGGGATTTTTTGGAAAAAAATGAGGAGTATTCCAAAGAGTTTGTAATTAAGGAAGAAAAGGGTCCTGAAGAGCAACCCGTTGATGAGGCTCATGAGGAAGAGCCAAAGGAGGCACAGCCATTGAGTGAGACTCATGCAGAAGAGCCAAAGGAGGAGCAACCCGTTGATAAGGCTCATGAGGAAGATACAAGGCGGGAGCAGTCCGGTGATAAAACTCATGAGGAAGAGACAAAGGCAGAGGAAATATCGGACAAGGAAGATGAAAAAGATGAAAAAACCGGAGCCGATTCTGAGGAGTCTCTGGCAGATAAGGTTCTCAGGGAAATAGAGGACTACAGATTCAGAAAACTGGAAAAACCTTCATTATATCGTCAGGATGTTGGCAATAAAGATGACAACGAAGATCAATCTTTTTTGTTTGATGAGAGTGAGGAGATATATAACAAAGTGCAGCCTCAGTCAGTATCGGAGCAGGAGGATAAGGAAAAGGATACGGAGGGCGGGTTGCTTGAATTTGAAAGTGGCTCTTCACACCTGAACGAGCCCGGGCAAGAGTCCGGTGAGACAGCAGAAGCAGCGGAATCTGAAAGCGAAAATACCGAAAGTGAAACTGGTGATCTGATTGATAAGTTCCTGAAAAACAATCCGCGCATTGAGCCGCCTGCTGACCTTCCCAAAGAAGTGGAGCAGGTGGATATTTCGTCGGAAAGTGCCCGTGAGAGTGAGGAGTTTTTTACCGAAACTCTTGCTAAGGTTTATTTGCAGCAAAAACATTACAATAAAGCAATTTATGCGTATGAGAAATTAAGTTTGAAATATCCGGAAAAATATAGTTACTTTGCAAAACAAATTGAGGAGATTAAACGTATTATAAACGAACAAAAATAGAGAGTCCTAAAGCTATGTTTACACTAATTTCAGTATTGATATTCATTGCGGCAATTCTGCTGGTCATGATTGTTCTGGTGCAGAATTCCAAGGGAGGGGGATTGGCTGCAAATTTTTCATCCTCACAGCAGGTGATGGGTGTAAGAAAAACAGCTGATTTTCTTGAAAAGGCCACGTGGACTCTTGCAGCCAGCCTTGTTGTTTTGAGTTTGCTGGCTTCGGCTGCGATACCGCGTGGGGAGGAAGAGATGCAAAGATCTGTTATTGAAGACCAAATGGATCGCAGAGTCGATCCTTCTCAGGGCCCTCCAAGCTTTCCTGTTGAAGAGCCCGAAGAGCCCGAAGAGCTGCCGGAAGAAGAACCCTCTGAAGATGCTCCCCCGTTGGAGTTTGAGCATGAGCCCCCTGTAGAGGACCAGTTTTAGCGGAATTTAAAGGAAACAGATAAAAGTGTCAGTATGTCATTATGCTGACACTTTTTTTTTATCCATATATGTTGCAACACTCTTCCTGTCAGACTTTTTCGTTTTTTTCTGTTATTTCTCACCGCAATTCCGTCAGGTAAAACTGACGACAAAATGGGTAATAATCGGGTATATTGGTGTTTGGCACAAATTATGCTAATGTTGATGTAAAATTTTTAACTAAATATGTTTAACCTATTAAATTATCAAAACAAATGGCTGCTATAAAACAAAAACCGTTAAAGGACAGGGTTCTGGTAGAACCTCATGAAGCTGAAGTTAAAACCTCCGCTGGAATTTATATACCTGAGTCTGCACAGGAAAAACCTCAAAAAGGTACAGTTGTAGCTGTAGGAGAAGGAAAAAAAGATGAGCCGATGACTGTTAGTGCCGGTGATGTCGTACTGTACGGAAAGTACGCGGGTACAGAGGTTAAAATAGACGACAAGGATTACCTGATTATGCGCGAAGATGATATTTTGCTGATAGATGAAAAATAACCACAATTAAGTAAACAAAATTGAAAAGAATAACCAAAAAACATTAAAAAATGGCAAAAGAAATAAAATACAATATCGATGCAAGAGCACTTATAAAAGATGGTGTCGATGAACTTGCAAATGCAGTAAAGGTAACCCTGGGGCCCAAAGGAAGGAATGTTGTCCTGGAAAAGAAATTCGGAGCCCCTCAGATTAGCAAGGATGGTGTAACTGTAGCAAAAGAGATTGAACTGGAAGATCCCTACAAAAACACCGGTGCTCAAATGGTTAAAGAGGTTGCCTCAAAAACCAATGATCAGGCAGGTGACGGAACCACAACGGCTACTGTTCTTGCACAATCAATTATGAACGTGGGGATCAAGAACGTTACAGCCGGGGCTAATCCGATGGATCTGAAAAGAGGTATTGACAAGGCTGTTTCAAAAGTAGTGGAAAGCCTGAAAAAACAATCCAAGACCATCGGAGATGACAGGAAAAAAATTGAGCAGGTTGCAACTGTTTCTGCAAATAACGACACATATGTCGGCAACCTGATTGCCGATGCTATGGGTAAGGTAAAAAAGGAAGGTGTAATTACCGTTGAAGAAGCTAAAGGTATAGAGACAACAGTTGAAGTTGTTGAGGGAATGCAGTTTGACCGCGGGTATATATCTCCCTATTTTGTTACGGATACGGAAAAGATGGAGGCCGTTCTTGAAGATCCCTACATACTTATAACCGACAGGAAGGTTTCCACGATGAAAGATCTTATGCCTGTTCTCGAGCCTGTTGCACAGGAAGGACGCCCGCTTCTGGTTATTGCAGAAGATGTCGACGGGGAAGCACTTGCAACCCTCGTGGTTAATAAGCTAAGGGGTTCGCTGAAGATAGGCGCGGTTAAAGCTCCCGGCTTTGGCGACCGCAGAAAAGAAATGCTTGAGGATATTGCCATTTTGACAGGCGGAACCGTAGTTTCAGAAGAAAAAGGTCTGAAGCTTGATTCGGTAAATACGGAAGTACTTGGCAAGGCTGAAAAAGCTGTACTTGACAAGGAAAATACAACCCTGGTTAACGGTAAAGGTGAAAAGAGTAATATTGAGGCACGAGTAAATCAGATAAAGACACAGATAGAGAACAGTACCTCGGATTATGATAAGGAAAAGCTTCAGGAGCGCCTTGCAAAGCTTGCCGGAGGTGTAGCTGTATTGTATGTTGGTGCCGCATCTGAGGTGGAGATGAAGGAAAGAAAAGACCGTGTAGAAGATGCACTGAGTGCCACCCGTGCTGCAATAGAAGAAGGAATAGTTCCCGGTGGAGGAGTTGCCTATATAAGAGCGATTGCCGACATTGAAAATCTTAAGGGTGAAAACCAGGATGAAAATACCGGTATCGCCATAATAAGAAGGGCCGTTGAAGAGCCCCTTAGGTTGATTGTTGAAAACTCCGGAGTTGAAGGTTCGGTTGTAGTGCAGAAGGTAAGAGAGGGCAAGGATGATTATGGTTATAACGCAGGTACTGACAAATACGAAAATCTTTATGATGCGGGTGTAATAGACCCGACAAAGGTGACACGTATTGCCCTGGAGAATGCAGCATCTGTTGCAGGCATGTTCCTGACAACCGAATGTGTGATTGTTGAAAAGGAGAAGGAAGATGACAGCAAGCAGCAACAAATGCCTATGAACCAGGGAATGGGAGGTATGATGTAGTGGTTTTCCCTGCAAACCATTGAAAAAAGGGTGCATAAAAAGTCAGCCGTGCAAAGTTTAAAGCAATTTGTTTGAGCTGCTTTTGATGCATCCTTTTTTTTTATTACTTGAAAAAGTAAAATAAAAACAAGGAAAAGTGATGTATTTTGTTTATATTTAAGTCGTTACACAAATAACACAAACAAAAAAACACCACTTTTCAGATGAAAAATACAAAGAAAAAA
>PWHJ01000164.1 GCA_003554865.1 Bacteroidota bacterium
ATCGACGCGCGCTGTCGCCCCTTCAACCGCTGCTGAAATAGCTTCATTGAGCGACTCAAGATTGAGGTTGTTGGGCGCTCCAGTAGTTCCAGCCCAGCTTTGGTCGAGGGTGTAGGTGTCTGCAAATGCGGCAGAGCCGAGCGCAATGGCTGCAGCGCTGACTGATGCTTGCAACACACGACGCGTATTGCCAATTGAATATTTCATGATGATGATCCTGTTGTTTGGTTTTCCATAATTCCGCCAGAACTTGGACACTTGGAGTCATGGCTTACTGTCACACAAAAACTGGGTGGGGATGTCAGCATGCACATCATTTCCATCAGCCCCATTTTAACTATCAGCCATATCAGAACAGGCCGATACACGGCCACGCCCCACGTCAAACAGTCGTGATAGTCGCCCTGAAAGTCAACTAATGGTTGAAAGCCTTTGTAATTTTGTGCTTTTTTACAATGTGATGTTGCTGACATGCAACATCACATTTATGTCAAAATAGTATTTTTGACATGAGTTATTTCTACCTCGCTTTAACTTTACAGCATGCAGATATCATGCGCGAATATAACGTCATGCATGCGCTTTCAAACGCTGCACCATGCGCTGCGCATTGCTGAGTGCGTGAAGATGGGAGATAACAATCGCCATCAAGCCACTGCGCACCCATTGCCCAAGCACCGCATCGCTCAGTGCCGCAACCCGCGTCTCATCCACCTGACGAAACCCCTGCACAGCAATCTCATTCTTCCCCCCGCGTGACATGGTAAACTGCCGCTCAATAAGTACCCCATGCTCTTCAAGCGGCTGCACAAGCTTTTCCGTCCGCTCAAGTTCCCCCTGATACCGCCCTAAAAAAGTCTTCGCACGTTCCAACACGCCCCCAGCAACAACCTGCCCGTCAGCAAACAACGCTTCCCCTTCACCGCTGGCAAAATGTGGAGCGGCGCGATCAATCATCACAACAAACCTATGCTCCTCTCCCGTCTGGCCGAGAATGAAGGGGTAGCGGCGGATATGGGCTGGCACATAGTCCGCCATCCATCCCCCCTTATCATCCACAAACAACGACGCGTCACGCTGCAAGCCAAACAATGCAACCGGCACCAACCTCCCAGCCCTCGGGAAGAGGATGGGGAAGTGGCGGGCAGCTGCAGGCATTTCACTTGCGGAAAGGGGGGCGGAGGTGAGCTTGCGTGCATGCGCGTAGCCGGGCACGGATTTATAGGTCAAATTGGCATGTTTTTGAGGGTTGATGATTTCGAGCGACTGAAACATGACAGACTCCTTTTTTGCATGACGGAAATACCAAATCTGTATTCCCAAATATTTACTTTATGTGCAGCAAGCAAACACGCATCGCCACAGTCAAAAGTCAGCCACCGCCAGAAAAGCTGACGGTGGCTGCTGAGTGGTAGCAGTGGTTTTTTGAGTGGCTTACCAGGAGTGGCGCAACCCAACCTGAGCGCGGCCACCACTGATCCCATTCCCGACACGCCAGTTTGTGCTGACAAAACCGGTAAGGTTGGAGTTGTTTGAGTAGAAGTTGGCACCTATCCCAATTTCGCCCCAGCTGCCGCTGGCATCATGGGAGACGGTGGCTGCGGGGGAAGAAATCGTAGCAGTGTTTTTCCCCTTGAACTCATGCCAGAGATTGGCACTGAGATAAGGATCCACGCGCCCCGCCGCCATTTCATAGGACGTGCCAACACGCATCCCCAAACGACCGCGCAAGCTGTCATTGCTCCCGATCTCAACATCATTCCCCATCACCTCAAAGCCATCAAACTTCGTTGTGACATAAGCCAGCGACCCCATCGGCTCTATGAAGTATTTATCTTGCTCAAAGCGATACCCCGTATCAAGCCTGAACCCCAGTGATCTCACATCCCCTTTCCCGACAGAGTCGTCGAAGGTTTGGTTGTAAGTCGCATCCAGGAAATCCCCCTTCACCATACCATCGATATAAAACCCTCCGTTGAGATAGGTGGCATAGGCGCCAACGCTCCATCCAGAAAGCTCGCCCGTCGAGTCCGTCCCCGCAAATCGAAGGGAGGAGGAGCCATATCCCACCAGCGCGCCCAAAAACAGCTGCCCGTCAGATATGGAATCGCTCACATCAAAGTCGACGCCAGCCTGAATGCCCCAGTTGTTTTGGCGCATCCGGTTACGCTGAGTTTGTGGGCCGCTGGGGGTGTCGATGTCGACGTCAAAGTTAAAGCGGTAACGCGAGCCATAAACCCGTGCCCAGGCTCCTGGCGATACGTCGCCCCGAGCGCCGTGTGCTTCATGAGGATCACCTCGCGACACCATCTCACCCCCGCTCTGCGCACCAACGCGGAGATCCGCTGTTCGATCATGCCAGAGGCCTGTCGACTCGTGCCAGAATTCTTGCGCCGCAAAGGCAAGCATGGGCATTTCGTATGCGCGCTGGCCTGGTGTATTGCGCAAGTACCATTCGACATCCCCCTCCTCGAAGTAAATATCGTATTCGAAAAAGCCCTTGTCGATCGGCCCACCATCAAGCTGGAAATTGCTTAGCTGTCCAGTCGCGGCATTGGCGACGAGGTGTCCAATGGGGTCATATTGCGCAGCGCCCAGGTTCTGATCCAATGCATAGACAATGGTTTGCCCCTGCGCCGCACCACCAATAACAAGAGTGTCTGCACCCCCGCCCAATTCTGCACGATCAAGATAGGCATCAATCAGGAAGCTGCTGCCATTGCCGCCATCATAATCTCCATCCGTCTCCAGCGTGTTGAACGTGTCCGTCGCCCGCATGTTGATGACACCCGTGGCGCTCGGGTCGCCAGACATGAAGTTATTGAACTGCGCCAAACCAACAAACTGGGCATCATCAAAGACGTTGATGGTGCCAGAGTTGTTCAGTTCCGAAGCTCCACCCCCGAAGTTGCTCTCCCCTGACGTATTCCAGCTGTCATTGCTGAAATTGTTGAAGACAGAATCTTCCGTCAGATAGACGCGGCCAATCATATCGCCATAGTTGTTGATTTCGATCGCACCACCGCCTTCAGCAACGATAATCATATCTGTTGGCAGTTCATCGCGCCCAATAATCAGGCCACCTGCAAGGTTATTGATGGTCGCGCCGCTGTCCGTATCCAGATAGATCGTCGGCTCAGCCTCCGTTCCAGCGCCAACAATCAGGCCAGCATTGCGAAGCTCAATTTCGCTATTGCCCGAAAGATCTGTTTCGATAATGGCGATTGCCCGATCTTCACCAGAAATCTCGCCACCCGCGCCATTATCAACAAGCACATCGCCAGAGACGCCGTCAATCAGAATACCATCTTCGGCACCTCTGATAAGGCCAGTTTCGTTGGTAATCTCGGCACCTGCAACGTTTTCAAGCCAGATGGCAATGCCGTTTATACCTTCGATCACCCCCTCTTGCGTATTATTGATGGTGACAAAGGCGGAGCCAGACGACAGCACCTGAATGCCCTCGTCCCCCCCCAGAATGGTGCCGTCCATGTTCAAGATGGTGATGTTGCCGTCCGACACGCCGGAGATGGCGATGCCATCGTCGCCACCCGTGATCGTGCCATCTTCGTTGTTGATATCAACATCGCCAGAGACCGTCGCAATCTGGATCCCGTCTTCGTTCTCGCCCTTGATCGTGCCAGCAACGTTCTGGATATCCACATCACCCGTCACATCAGAGATATTGATCCCATACTCAACGCCCTCAATGGTGCCATCATCATTATCAATAGTGACATCGCCGCCGGATGTTACAACCTGGATCCCGTCTGCACTCTCACCTTCGATGCTGCCACCGGCGTTCAGAACGCTCACGCCTGCCGTGCCGATGTTCTCCAGAAGAATGCCGTTGGCACCCCCGAAAATCGTGCCGCCAGGCGAGGCCGCCGAGTTGTCGATGACAACGCCCTGAGCCGTGTTAACCCAGATACCCTCACCGTTCGTGCCGGTGATGCTGCCGCCATCGGTGTTGTCGATGAAGACGGAGGCATCGGCGGAAGCCAAGACCTGAATGCCCTCGTCATCCCCCAGAATGGTGCCGTCCATGTTCAAGATGGTGATGTTGCCGTCCGACACGCCGGAGATGGCGATGCCATCGTCGCCGCCCGTGATCGTGCCATCTTCGTTGTTGATATCAACATCGCCAGAGACCGTCGCAATCTGGATCCCGTCTTCGTTCTCGCCCTTGATCGTGC
>PWHJ01000190.1 GCA_003554865.1 Bacteroidota bacterium
ACATAAAAAGCCAATACGAGGGATAATAAGGTAAAAAAGATTCCTTTCATGGTAAACCTGTTTTAAACCTTTTAAATTATCCCAACCTTTAAGCCTTTTACCCGCCTCACAAAACCTTTTTTGAATAAGGCTATTTTTTGTCCTCCGTTATAAGCGTAAACAAATTTAAAAGAGAGTGTATAAATTTCCAAAGTTTTCAGGTTTTTTTGCCTCTATTGTTATCTTTGCATCTGTTGCAATAATTTCTCACCCAATGGATTACAGTGGACAAATATTTCACCTTACTACGGTGCATAACCGTTACGATAACCGGATACTTTTAAAGGAGTGTGCAACTCTGGCCGAATACGGGTATGATGTGTATATACTTGTGGCCGATAATATACCGGATGAGGTTTATGACGGGGTGAATATTCTTGGTGCAGGTGAGAAAAAGAACAAAGTTTTTTCCCCCGGCATTTACCGTGATTTTTACGGGCTGATAAAAAGTTTCAGGCCTGCTGTGGTGCATTTTCACGATCTTGAGCTTGTGCCGCTAATGTTGTTTGTGAAGCTGAGGATGAGGGGTGTTACGGTTGTCTATGATGTTCATGAGAATAATGTTACCCTGATAGATCACAAGGAGCTGAAGGCTTCCACGGTGGTGACCTCACTTTTCAGGGTGCTGAAACCGGTTACAAAGCTTGTTGTTAAGGGCCTTGAGAAGGCGGCTTCCCGCCTTTTTAATATTGTAATTGCCGAGAGGTACTATGCTGAAAGGTTTCCCGGTGCGGTGCCGGTTCTTAACTATCCCAAGATGAGGAGCCTCTCATCGGACAAAAACGCCGGGGGTAAAAGGCTTGTTTATACCGGCAATGTAACTTTGAGCAGGGGGTGCCTTGAAATGGCAAATATTGTGAACCTGGTGGATGATGTATCTGTCCACTTTATCGGAAAATGCAAGAGCGAGACCTATGAGATGATAATGGAAAAGGCGGGCGAGAACCGCAGCAGGGTTTTTGTGGAGGGGGTTGACCGGTTTGTGCCGTTTTCGCTTATAGAGAAAAGGTACCGCGAAGGGTGGCTTGCCGGACTTGCCCTTTTCCCTTTTTCGGATCATTATTTCAAAAAGGAGCTGACAAAGTTTTTTGAGTATATGCTGGCCGGTTTGCCTGTTATCTGCTCGGATTTTAAGGCCTGGAGGGATGTTGTTGAGAAGGAGGGGTGCGGCATTTGTGTTGACCCGCAAAATGAGAAGCAGGTCGGCGAGGCTGTAAGTTTTCTGCTTGAGAATCCATCCGAGGCTTTTGAACTGGGAAGAAGGGGGAAAAGGGCCGTGTGGGAGAGGTATAACTGGCATATAGAGGAGCGAAAGCTTTTGGGGCTTTATGATTCGATAATCGATTGATCTTTACACAGCCCGCGGGGTTTTGATCTTATTTTCCTTAAATTTGCATTGCAGTGGAACGCTTTTTGTAACTGTAAGTATATAATCTTTTTTTCAATTTTTTTGCTATGATACAGAGGATTCAAACTGTTTATCTTTTCCTTTCGGCGGCTGTTATGATCTCGCTCTTTTTTCTGCCGCTGGTGGAGATGGTCGATGAGGCCGGGAGACTCTATGTTCTTGATTTGCACGGGTTCAGGGAGCTGGCCGGGGAGGCGGTTCGTCATATTATGCCGGTGATGCCACTCTCTTTTCTTGTAGGGGTGGCCGCCGCGGTGAGCTTAGCTACTATTTTCTTCTACAGGAACAGGATAATGCAGATACGTCTTTCTGTTTTCAATATTTTGATACAGATTGGGTTTTATCCGCTTTTTTTCTACTATCACTACCAGGCAGGAAAGCAGATAGAGGCGGCGTCAGATTTCAGGATGGGGGTCATTTTGCCTGTTATCTCAATAATTCTTGTTTTTCTTGCTACACGGGGTATAAGGAAGGACGAGATGCTTGTGAAATCCTACGAGAGATTCCGGTAAAAATGAAAGCCTGCTCCCTTATAATTGGCTTTCAGGGGAGTGATGCTTATGAATGCAGGCTAACGATGGACCGGCAAGGTTTTTTAGCCCTTTTTATATGAATGCCATGTGCTCCTGGTCGGTTATCTTTTCACAGTAATGGCACTTGAGTGATACCTCGCCGTCGTTTGTGACAATGAACTTTTGTTTTACCTCCTCGGCATTGGTAATGCATTTGGGGTTAACGCACCTGACTATCCCCTCTATCATTTCGGGTACCTGCACCACCTTTTTTTCCACAACCTTGTAGTCTTTTATTATGTTGAGCTGTGCCTGGGGTGCGGCCATGGCTATGCGGTTGATCTCCTCGTTGACGAAAAACTTGTCGCTTATCTTTATAATACCCTTGTAGCCGAGCTTGCCGCTTTCAAGGTTGGTGCCGAAGGTTATGGGTTTTTTGATGTTGTCAAGCCCAAGTATGGTTATAACCTTGAACAGGTTGTTTGCCGGTATGTGGTCTATAACGGTGCCGGACTTTATGGCGCTTACCTTTAATGTTTTCTGGTCTTTTATCATGGTGAAAATGTTATTGTTTTAAACCAAGTATTAATGAAATGATTGCCTGACGGGTGTACACTCCGTTCAGAGCCTGTGTGAAGTAATAGGCTTTTTTGCTGACGTCAATGTCGGTGCTTACCTCCGTGACACGCGGCAGGGGATGCAGCACCTTCATGGTCTCTTTTGTGTTCTCCAGCATGTTGTTGCGCAGCACGTAGGCGTTCTTGGTCTTTTCATACTCTATGGGGTCGGAGAACCTCTCTTTTTGTACGCGGGTCATGTAAATTATATCGGCATCGTCGAGAATGCCGGTGAAATCGGTTTGCTCGTGGAAGTCAATTCCCTTGTTTTTCAGGTGCAGCTTGTACTCGTTGGGCATTTTCAGCTCCTCGGGGGAGATGAAAAAGAAGTTTACATTGAACTCCGAGAGGGCCATTAATAGCGAATGGATGGTACGGCCGTATTTAAGGTCGCCCACCATCACTACGTTCAGATCATCGAGCCTGCCCTGTGTTTTTCTTATTGAATAAAGGTCCAGAAGCGTTTGTGTGGGATGCTGGTTTGCCCCGTCGCCTGCATTGACTACCGGCACATTGGATACTTCGCTTGCATACCGGGCACTGCCTTCAACAGGGTGTCTCATAACGATAAGGTCGCTGTAGTTGGCAACGGTGCAGATGGTGTCTTTGAGGCTTTCCCCCTTGGTAACGCTCGAGGAGGTGGAGTCGGTGAAACCGATAACCTGTCCGCCCATCCTGCTTACTGCACTTTCAAAGCTGAGCCGCGTGCGGGTGGAGGGTTCAAAAAAAAGGGTGGAGATCACCCTTCCGCTGAGAAGGTTTTGTACGGGATCCTTCTCAAACTTTTCGGCAAGGTCCAGTACCTTCAGGCACTCATCCTTGCTGTAGTCGTTGATGGATATAAGGCTTTTGTTATGCATTTTGGGGTTTTTGGGTTATAGAAAATGTTTAATAACATATTGCAAAATTATGCAAGATCGGTTGAAGTAAAAACGATTGTTAATTTTTATTTAAAACTTTTTTATCCGGTTTCTATATGCTTTATAGTGTACACTTCGGGTATTTTTTCAAGCCTTCCCGCAAACCTTTCTGCCCTTTCCCTGGGAAGGGCGACAATAAAGCGGCAGTGCCGGGTGAAATCTTCCTGTACCCTGCGGACTTTCTCGTCTTTTATAACGGTCATAACATCGTTCATTACTGCATAGGAAAACTCTATCTCGTAGGTGCAGCTGACCTCCCGCTTTACCGGTCCGCCGTTTTCGATGGCTTCGGCCGCGGCACCGCGGTAAGCGTTTATCAGTCCGCCGCTCCCCAGGAGCGTTCCCCCGAAATAGCGTACCACCACTATTAAAATGTTGGTGAGGTCATAGCTTTGTATTTGTCCCATTATAGGCCTGCCGGCTGTTCCCGAAGGCTCGCCGTCGTCATTCTGCCTGCTTTGCTCTTTGCCCGGACCGGTGCGCCAAGCGTAACAGTGATGCCTTGCATTGTGGTGCTTTTTTTTGAGCTCTTCCAGTTTTTGCTTTATCTCCTGTTGACTTTTAACGGGGTATGCATAGGCGATGAATTTGCTGCCGCGGTCTTTGAAGACTCCCCGGCCCTCTTTTTTTATGGTGCGGTATGTGTTGGCTGTTTGGCTCATCAGACCGGGTAGGTTAGAGAGAGTATGTATATTGAGATGAATGATAGCAGTATGCCGAGCCAGTTAAGGTTTGTGAGCTTCTCCCTGAAGATTATTATGGCTGAAAAGGCTGTGAGGGCCACTATGCCGATATTGTTGAGGGCAAAGATAACGGAGCTGTCAAATGGACTGTGATTGAGGGCGTTAACAAAGAAGAAGAGGGTTCCCCAGTTGCTTATTCCAAGGATAGTCCCGAAGAAAAGGTCTTTGCCTTTCAGCAGGCTTTTAAAGGGGGTGGAGGTGAAGCCTCTGACGATCAGACCGCTGATGGCGGAGAAGGTGAAAAGCACGGCGGTGAACAAAAATATGTTGTTGTCGTCTATATGGGCTTCTTGCGTGTACTTTACCATCGAATCGACCGTGCCGCTGCCTGCAAAGAGAATGAAGGGAAGGGACAGGTATTTGGCTTTTACTTTAACGCTTTTGTGGCGAAGGGAGGCTAAAAAAAGTGCCAGAAGAGCCATTGCGAGTCCGCTGCCCTTTAGGACATCTACCGGCTCGCTGTAGTATAATATGGAGAAGATAACGGGAATTACAACCGACATCTTGCCGGCGACCGATGTGACGGTAACACCGACCTTCTGGGCTGTCATACCTATTACATAGAACATTACCATGAAAAGGACGCCTATGATAATGGCAGGCCCCAGCCAGGTCTCGAATGTTATATCGGCCGCCGAGCCGGTCCTGTTAAGCCCGTAACCAAGACATAGGGCCGCCACGTAGTTTATGATAATGGCGTTGAAGGTGTTGACCCCGTGCTTTTGGATCAGCTTGAAGATGATCACAACGGCCGTTGAAGATAGTATGCTGAATAACAGGTATCCCATTTTTTATACATTTGCCGGCGCTCTCCATTGTTTGTTCGTGCGCCGGGAGTCGTGCAAAAATACAAAAACCCCTTTTTCACTCCAAACCAAAGGTTTTTTAACAAATCGGTTCAAAAATAGGGTTTATATTGTTAAATTTGCATATGACAAATATCTGGCAACTGGTCCGGGTTGACTCAAGTGACAGTGAAACTCGGGTTTATTGTTGTTTTGTACCGGCTAATTGAAGTGTTAATTAAATAAACTTTTTTGTGGTTATGAAAAAAACTGTTTTGAATCTTGTTTTTGTCTTGTCTCTTGTTGTCCTTGTCAGCTCTTGCGCTCCGGAAAACAGGGAGATGACTTTCCCCGGTGATGAGTGGGAGAGATGGGAATCGGCCGAAGCGGCCGGGTATTGTCCGGATGCCCTGGAGGATGTGACCGCTTATATTGATGATAATATGCATACTTCCGGTATGATGGTGGTTACAAACGGAAGGGTGGTGATGGAGTACGGTGATATGGAGGTGCTCAGCTACCTTGCTTCTGTGAGAAAAAGCATCCTTGCAATGCTCTACGGTATATACGTGGATGAGGGAGCGATCGACCTTGACCTGACACTCGAGGATCTGGATATTGATGATCGCGAGGGACTGAAGGATATTGAGAGGCAGGCGAAGGTGAGACACCTTATCGAGGCTAGATCGGGTGTTTACCATCCTGCATCGAATGCCGGAGATGATCTGTCGGATGCTCCCGAAAGGGGCTCGCAGGAGCCGGGCAGTTATTATCTTTACAGTAACTGGGATTTTAACGCAGCAGGCGGCGTTTTTGAAATGCTCACGGGTAAGGATATTTACGATGCCCTTGAGGAGGATCTTGTAAAGCCCCTGAACATGCAGGATTTTGAACGCGAGATGCATGAGAAGTCGGGTAACCTTGAAAGGTCACGCTTCCCTGCATACCACATGCATCTTTCAACGCGCGATATGGCACGTATCGGTCACCTGATGCTCAACGACGGTAACTGGAACGGCGAGCAGATTATCCCGGAGTACTGGGTTGAGGAATCGACCAGCCTTATCACCCCGCTCGAAGAGATGAACCCTGAGCGCAGGCGCGAGGGCTATCTTGGCTATGGCTATATGTGGTGGATATACGACGGGGAAAGGGTAGAAGAGGAGTGCAGTCCATGGCAGGGTGCCTACACCGGAAGGGGGGCGCTCGGACAATGGATCACCGTTGTGCCCAAGCTTGATATGGTGATAGCGCACAAGACCACAAGGGATGAGGATGGTACGACCGACTGGCCGGAGTATGATGAGATGCTCCACAAGCTTTTCGATGCTAAATTGAACTAAATTTTTCCTGCTCACGGGCACGGAATTTTTTAGCGGTTTGAAAAAGGGAAATGACCGGTCTTTCATGACCGGGGATCCATAAAGATTTTTTAATATAAAGCGGGAGCGGCCGCCTGTGGCTGCTCCCCTTTCAGAATTTTTTTTAATGGTTCTCGATAGACTGAAGATATGGATGGCGCAGATAAGGGCAAACTTTTTGCTTCTTTCCGTGGCGCTGGTCTGTATCGGCCTGGCATTTGCATGGAAGTTTCATATTTCACCCGTGGGGGAGGGTTTTAACTGGCTTTATGCCGGACTTATAACTGCAGGGGTTGTATGCTCGCACATTTCTGTCAATCTTTTCAACGAGTATTTTGACTTTATATCGGGGATAGACTTTAAAACCAGGCGCACCCCCTTTAACGGGGGAAGCGGAATGCTGGTAAGGGGCCTCACCAGCGGGCGGAGTGTTTTGATCGCCGCATCTCTTTTTCTTCTTTTTGCCCTTGCAACAGGCATCTTTTTTACCCTGACAGCCCACCGTGTGATCCTCCTGCTTTCCCTGGCCGGGGGTTTTACTATAGTTTTCTATAATAATCTGCTCTCGAGACTGATGCTGGGGGAGCTTTTTGCCGGACTCACCCTGGGCTCTTTTGTTGTTATAGGCACTTTTATTGCAATGACCGCCTCGCCGGGGATGCCGGTTGCGGAGGTTTTACCGTGGCCGCTTTTGCTTCTTTCTTTCCCGCCGGGTATCCTTACATCACTTTTGCTTCTTCTCAATGAGTTTCCCGATATGGAAGCCGACAGGGAAGGGGGCAGAAGGCACCTTGTGGTAAGATTCGGCCGTGAAAGAGCAGCACGCATTTACGCAGCGGGCATTTTTGTTGTTTTCGGGGTGATACTTTTTCTTCCCGTTGCAGGGTTGTTTTCCTGGTGGGTGCTGATAGCCCTTTTGCCTCTGCCCCTTGCCCTGAGGGCATCTTTTATTGCCCTGAGAAGCGGGTTTGAACCTGCCGGGTTTCTCTCGGCCCAGGCCAGCAATGTAGGCACCGTTTTGGGAACCGACTTTCTTATTGCCCTTGCCGTTCTGATATGATGCCTGCCTTCAGTAGCGGCTTCCGCCGGGTGTGCTAATGTACCGGGGGGTACGGACCTTTTTCTGACATTGTATCATCTCCTGCCATGGGATCTTTTTTGAGGATGTAAAGGGTCTCTTTTTCATTTACCTCCATTTCCACGACATTGAGTGTTATAAGGTTGACAAGTATTATTTCGGCCTTTTTTCTGGATAGTCTGCCTAATTTGCGGAAGCGCGAAAGGGTGATTTTTCCGTTTGACCTGAGATACTCCAAAAGCAGCTTCTCCTTTTCGGTGTAGCTTACAAAGGTGCCAGAGCGGCGCTTTCCCCTTTTCCAGACCTTCAGCTGTATGCTGTTGGCAAGAAGGTTCTGGTCTTTTACCCGTATGTAGGCCATCCACTTGCCGTTGTCGTCTTTTGCATAGTGGGGGATGGTTGTGCTTTTGGGTATGGTTATCTCAAGGACGGTCCTGCCTTCCATATCCCAGCTAGTAATGTCGTAATGAACTTGCGGACGGCAGTAGAGCTCGGCTGCCGCCTCGAGCATATAGTACTCCTCTTCGGAGCGGACACCGGCTACTCGGCCGTTGTCCTTTACCCCGATAAGAAGTGTTCCTCCGCCTGTATTTGAGAATGCGACCAGGGTGCGGGCGAGCTTGCGTGAATCGGATATTTCAAACTTGAAATCGACCGATTCGTTTTCTCCCTCCGCTATCAGTCGCTTAATATGTGTGCTCACTTTTTTGCCGCTTGTGAGTTGAAAACTTTTTGTTTTTTACCTGCTCTTTATTATATAATGACCTGCAGGGGTGAATTATTGCTTTACCTCACCCAGCTTTTTCAACAGCTTTCTCACACTTTCAACCGAGTCGATGTAGTAGGCTGCTTTGGTGGACTTGGTGCCTACCTTTATTGTGAAGGCTTCTTCGGGCAGGGCGCCGAAAGTGAACTCGTCTGTCCAGTCATCACCCACGGCAAATATGAAATCGTAATCCTCCTTTGCAAGCTGCCTTGATGCGGCCCTTCCCTTGTCTACCCCGGAGTTTTTGATCTCTATCACCTTGTCCCCGTCCATTATCTCCAGCTCAAGATTGGAGATCAGATCCCTGAGTTCGGCTTTCAGCTCCCATGCACGCTGTATGCCCAGATCGGGATCGGCATCGCGGTAGTGCCATACCAGCGAGTAGTTTTTCTCCTCAAGCGTTGAGCGGGGGGTGCGGTCAACGTAAAACTCTATGGTGGGACGTATTATATCCATCCAGCTTCTGTCTATCTGCTCCATCATTTCCCATTCCTGACCGGGATCCCTGAACCACACGCCGTGTTCGGCAACCAGGGTGAGACTCTCAAAGCCGGTAAACCACTCCTGCAGGGTTTCCTTGTCGCGCCCGCTGATTATGATCACGGTGTTTTTCGGGTCTTCTGACAGCTTCGCGATAATATCGTAAAGTTCGCTGTCGGGTTTGGCATCTTCGGGGTTGTTGAAAAAGCCCGTCAGTGTCCCGTCATAGTCGAGGAAAAAGACCCGGTTGGTTGATTTGGAGAAAGCCGCGGAGATATTGTCAATGTACTTATCGGAGATCTTTTTTGTGTAGTTTTTCTCCTGAAGACCCTTTATCGAATCGAGACTCTCAAGTATGTGATCTGTCCACTTGTTGACATTGTAAATGCTCAGTCGCTTCTGAAGCAACCTGAGTCTCTCTTTCTGCTCTTTTTGTGGCATCTTGAGTGCCTGGCGTATGGTGGATGAGAATTCAGGGGTGTTGTAGGGATTGACTATCAGTGCTTCGTTCATCTCCATCGAGGCGCCTGTGTGCTCGCTCAAAATAAGGACTCCTTTTCGGGAGGTTTTGCATGCAACAAATTCTTTGGCTATAAGGTTCATACCGTCGCGCAAGGGGGTTACTATGGCTATGTCGCTGAAGGAGTAGAACTCAATCATCTCCTCTCTTGAGACGTGACGGTAGAAGTACCTTACAGGTATCCAGCCGGCGCTGCCGAACTTTCCGTTTATCCTTCCCACTGTTTCATCGACTGTCTGCTTGAGTGTACGGTACTCATCGAGTATCTCGTGGGCGGGGAGTATGAAGAGTATAAATACCACCTTGTTGCGGTAGCGGGGATTGTCTTCGAGAAACTGCTCGTATGCGTTAAGGCGCTCGGGCAGACCCTTGGCGTAATCAAGGCGGTCGACCGAGAAAAGGTATTTCATGTCGTTCTGCCCCCGGTAAAAGCTTTTTTTAAGATTTTTAAGAGTACGGCTCATCCCGTGAAGCTTTTCAGACTGCTCCTGGTAGTAGTCGTACTCTATCCCCATGGGGAAGTTGTCTATCTTCAGTGTGCGCTCGCCCAGCTTAACGGTGTTGAGAATATTGTCAATTCCCAGCAGCCGGCGTATGCAGCTCATAAAATGCCTTTCGTAATCGAATGTGTGGAATCCTATCAGGTCAGCCCCGAGAATTCCCCAGAGTATATCTTTCCTCCAGGGCAGAAGCCTGAAAAGCTCGTAGGAGGGGAAGGGTATGTGAAGGAAGAAACCTATCGAAAGGCCGGGCATCTCTTCCCTGAGAATACGGGGAACCAGCATCAGGTGGTAATCGTGAATCCAAACCTTGTCGCCTTCCTTGGCCACCTCCATAACTTTGCGCGCATATTTGCGGTTTACCCTTTTGTAGGCCTGCCAGTACTTGTGCTCAAACCTGCTGTAATGAAGGAAGTAGTGAAAAAGAGGCCAGATTGTCTTGCTGCAGAATCCGGCATTGTGGTTGGTGTTGTCATTTTTGGTTATATCGACAGGGTGACAGCATTTTTCTCCTATTTCCCTGTAAAGGCTCTTTTTTTCGGATGCGGAAAGTGTCATTGATCCGGTGCCCGGCCATCCAACCCACTCACACTTTCCGATATTGTAGTATGCATGAAGTCCCGAGGTGAAGGTGCCGGCCCTGGATTCCAGCTCCGGCTTGCCTTTACTTTTTTTTATCGTTACCGGCAGCCTGTTTGATACGATTATCAGTTTGCTCATAATTATGTGCTTTTTGTTTCTGAAATTGTAACAAAACAATAAAGTTATCAAATCGCTTATCCATTAACAACTTTTTTGTGGGCTTTATCTTATGGGGGTTCAATTGTTTATATTTATATTTGCTTGCGTTAAAATGCCTTTTACTTTGGCTCTCCGGCTTGCAGGGCGCATGAAGGCGCCGGTGCTGCCTGCAGTTTTAAAGTCTTTTAAATATTGCTTAAAGGATGGAGCTTTCTTTTGATGCGGTGGTTTTTGATCTTGACGGTGTTGTGACGGATACGGCAAGTGTTCACAGTGCCGCATGGAAGCGTGTGTTTGACGCCTACCTGAGGGAAAGGGAGAAAAAGTACGGGGAGCCTTTCAGGGAGTTTACCATTGAGGGCGACTACCTGCCTTATGTCGACGGTAAACCGCGCTACAAGGGAGTGGAGTCTTTCCTGAAATCGCGCAATATTGATATTCCCTTCGGCGACCCTTCTGACCCGCCCGGCAGGGAGACCTGCTGTGGTTTGGGCAACAGGAAGAACAAGGCTTTCAATGAGATCCTGAAAAAGGAGGGTGTGAAAGTCTATCCATCCACGGTAAGCCTTATGGATGATCTTAAAAGTGCCGGCATCAGGCTCGGTGTGGCCTCCTCCAGCAAGAACTGCAGACAGGTGCTCGAGAGTGCCGGGTTGCTTGGTTATTTCGATACCAGGGTAGACGGTGAGGTTTCGGCTGAATTGGGACTGAAAGGGAAGCCGGAGCCTGATATTTTTACCACGGCCTGTGTCAATATGGGAGTCTCCCCTTACCGTACCGTGGTAGTGGAGGATGCGGTCTCGGGCGTGCAGGCCGGACGAAGGGGTAATTTCGGTATGGTGCTGGGTATTGCACGGGAGGGTAATGTGAGGGACCTGAAGATTAACGGTGCGGATATGGTTGTTGAGGATATTTTCCAGCTGAATGGTATAGAGGGGATAAACGACTGGTTTGACGGTGGATTGCAGGATGATGGCTGGAAGGTGAGATTTTTTGACCGGCAACCTTCATCTGAAAAAGCAAGGGAGGTTCTGACCGCTACAGGCAACGGTTTTGTTGTATTTCCGGGTAAGGCTGTGGAAGGGTTTGACGGTGAAGGGATCGGTGGTTTCATGTCCGGGGTTCAAAGGGATGGCATTTCCGGGGCTCAAAGGGATGGCCAGAATGGCAGGGATGAGTCAGATTTGGTGACCGGTTACCGTTCTGCGGGGGTAACTGACCGGCAGGTACCGCTTGTTGTCGCCCCCGACTGGCTTAATATTTCTTTTTCGGTTGACAACGGGGATTGGTTCGATCTCTCGCAAGTGGATATACTTTTTATGGAAAGGTGCCTTGATATGGCGCGGGGACTGCTTACTGTAAAATTGATGGTCAGGGACAAGATGGAGCGGATAACGCAACTCTATTCCTCGCGCCTTGTAAATATGGCCTCCAGGCACCAGATGGGGGTCAGCTACAGCATAAAACCGGTAAATTATACAGCCCACCTGTCGGTTTGCACACGACTTGATACAGGTTTTGCCGCTGATACCTCTGAAGGCGGCCTGAATGATTCCCCTCCGGAGCTGCTTGAGAGGGGGCGTGACGGGGGCGTGAGCTATCTCACGTTTAAGGATCAAAGCGGGGTTGAGGTGGCGGCAGCTTCTATATGCAGGTTGTTTGCCGACGGGTCTCCCAGGGTTGTGCCGTGGACTCACCGGGAGACGCCTGCGGGAATTGAGGCTTTGGTGCGGGTTGATGCCCCTGAGAATATGACCGTTACTCTTGAGAAGTTTGTTTCGGTTTACAATTCGCTTATGGTTCCCCGCGATGAGATACTCCAGCTTGCAAAAAAGGAGGTTGCAAAAACTTTCAGGTTTTCACAGATCGTGGGACAAAGCTCGTGGGTGTGGAACTCCGTTTGGGAGGGTGCTGATATTAAGATTGAAGGGGACAGGCGTTTTCAGAAGCTTTTGCGCCTGCATGTTTATCACATGATTGTTGCCCTGCTGCACAGTTATAGCGGCCCGGGCTACGGCAAGCCTGTGTGGGACAAACGGGGTAATGCCTGCTGGGGTTGCTGTGATGAGTGTGAGTCCGGGTTTCTGCACGGGGAGATTGCCGTTGAAAGGGTGGGGGCCTCCATGCCTGTTGCCTCCGATCTGGGCAGTTTTTACTTTTTCGGCCACCAGGTGGCGCAACAGCTGGTGCGGGAGCTTGAATTCAGGGATGATTCGAAGTTTCCTGAAAAGGGGGATAAGGAAAAGCTTTTTTCACTTTGGCGTATTATTTGTGATGTGGCTTACAGGAAACTGGCGGAAGGGGGTGAAAGGGATGTTTTTGCAGGTGAAACCGCCGGATGCATTAATATTGCAGCACCTTTGGTAAGTTTTGTTGCCGGGGTGGCCCAAAAGGAAGGGGCAATACATATTTGTCCCCGGCTTCCGGGGGGATGGGAAAGCCTTTCGCTGAACTGCTGTATCGGAGGCTATCTGGTTTTTTTAAGAATAGGGCCAGAGGAATTTGAAATTATTTCCAATAAAGAAAATGATGATTCGTTTAAATTTATATCTTTTGGCAAAACTTATGTTATAAGACAGGGTGAGAGTGTTATTGTTAACATGTCAGATGATGAAGAGAGACAATAATTAAATAAAAGAGTCCCATCAGTCTTTGGCACACAATATTTACAAGCATGGGGGCTGTTCAGGAAAAAAAGATTTTCAAACCGCTAAACAATTACTGATCGCTATGATTGGAGACATTCTTCTGATAAACGACAACCACAGGAGGGCAGCCCGCGAGCTTGCCAAAAAGGTGCTTGAGCACAAGTCCGTTAAGGAGAATGAGCACAACGGGCATTACAAGTATGTTGTCGGTATATCCGGAGAGTCGGGTGCAGGAAAGTCGGAGCTTTCCTATTCGCTTGCTCTTGAGCTGAAAAAACAGGATATCCGTGTAAAGGTTATGCATGCCGACAATTATTACCTTGTGCCTCCCCTTTTGAGACGTGAGTGGCGTATGACACATGGTGTGGAGTCGGTCGGTATGGATGAGTATGACTGGGAGAAGGTAAACCAGAATATTCGGGACTTTCGCGAGGACAGGGTAAGCACCCTGCCTTACATTGATATTCTCTCGGGACAGATTGACACACTGACCACGGATTTTCAGAAGATACACTTGCTGGTGGTTGACGGGTTGTATGCGATCAGGGCTGAGGATATAGACCTGAGGGTTTTCATTGAGCTTACATATCTGGAGACGAAGATGGCCCAGCTTGTAAGGGGCAAGGAGTCGCACGATGATTTCCGTATACGTGTACTGGAAAAGGAGCATCAAAATGTGCTTTCGCTGAAGCCTATGGCTGATCTTCTGGTGAACCGTGATTTCGAAATTAAGGCCAATCCCGATAAGGCAGCCGCACGTACTTAAGAGTGCAGATGCATTTTGCATGGATCAGCGGGAACTGTTGTTTTATTCCTCTTGTTTTGAGCCTGCATTGACAGGTTACCCTTTAGCTTAAAAAAAAAAGTGGTACCTTTAATGTGGGCAGCGGCCGAAGGAACCCAACTCACCTTAAAAGGCCATTAAAAAAAGGGGGCGCCTTGTAAGACGCTCCCTTTTTTGGTTTTCGAACTTTTTAGAATTGTCCGAATCTTTTCCTTGTACAAATTTTCAGCTTTTCCGCTTACCTTCTGTAAACTCTCAGTATCGGGTAATCCGACTCTTCGGTAAGATGCTCGAACTCGTCATAGTTTACAAGTCCTATTTCCGACTCCGGCTCTAGTGCCAGTGTCACCATCCTGGAGTGCAGCTGGCCGATAGGTACATAGACATATGGTACATCCGCGGGCAGCTCCTCGAGCTGCTCAACCGTGAGATTATCAATGTTGTCAACATTCGTGTAGCGGTAAATGTTGTACTCCTCAGGTATAAAGTCGCCGGTAATCTCTACATTGTGTCTTTGCAGCAGGTTTAACAGCTGCTCGTCTTCATAAGGTAAAAGGTACCCTGAGGGCATTTCAACTTCGTTGACCATCTCAACATAGGGATAAAACTCCTCAACTGTAACGGTGGTATCCCTTTCCTCATCGTCGAAAGATACAAGCGGAAGCTCTAGCGGCTCGTCACCTTTTACATATTCTGTTTCTATCGCCACGGTCTGACCAGCTTCAGCGGCTTTCAGCTCCTCCCTTCCTTCTTCTACAACTGATTTGATATCATCCTTGTTGGCCTGGGTAAACTCAAGCAATGCTACCATGCTTTCGTACTGGCACTTTGTTCTTTCCTCAATATTCTCGGCATAACGGTCGCGACCGTTCATTCCTTCATATATTACTGAGAATGTGCCGAGTATACCCACGCTCTGGCGCCCGTCATTCATGTCAACGGTACTGTACCTTATCTTCCCGTCACCGGGGACTCCTCCCACAAGGTAGTTGTGAAAGCTGTATCCCTTGCCTTCTATCTGTTCCTGCATGTAGGGGAGAAACACCTCGTTCTGGTATTCGCGCAGCTCTTCAGGGACGTTGATGTTGGTGAGCAGCCCTATCTGCATGTCAAAATCCCTGCGGTAGCCGTAATCCTCCCAGGAGCTGCCGTAGGGGTAGTATTCGTGCACATCAACATTGATCTCAGGCATATACTTTACAAAAAGGTTGTGCAAAGCCTGGTTTTCGGGCGACTCAAGAGCAAGGTGATCGCGGTTGAGATCAATATCCTGGGCGTTCCTTCTCTGGTTCTCCTCCGAGCCGTCCGGATTCATCTGGGGAACGACTATAAGGTCAATATCCGGAAGAAACTCGTCCAGATTACCCTTGGCAAATTCTTTTATCAAAAGAAGCGCCCCTTCCTTGCTTGCCTGCTCGTTACCGTGCAGCTGGGCAAATATGAGCATTTTAGCCATTTCCGGGTTTGTCCCGTAGCCGTCCCTTGAAATCTTTACTGCCGGGATATCCCTGCCTTCATAGCTTTGCCCGATTATCTCGGCTTCCATATTTTCGGACCTGGCAACGGCATCTTCAACAAAATCCAAAAGCTCCTCATGTGAAGTGGGTTCTTCATAACCGCTTCTCTCAAGTGGTGTTTCCAGCTCCACTTCGCATGAGAAAAGCAGTGCCGGAATGACCAGAATAAACAAGTAATGAAATTTGATAAGGTAATTTTTTTTCTTCATAGTTTAACTGATTTTTGGTTTTTTATATCCTCTGGCGGCAGTGAACTATTTTCATCCTTCCGCCTTTCAGTATCGTTTATTCTTCATCGAAAATTGATATTTCCTTCTCACCGGTCGATTTGACAAAGCCTCTGTACATGCCTGGTGTGTTAAAAGGCATTGCAACGTTGCCGTCTTTGTCGACTCCTATAACGCCGCCGGTAGCTCCCACGTTCTTGAGCTTTTCATTTATTACGTAATTGGCGGCTTCTTCAAAGGTGTCACCTTTGTAAAGCATGCGGGCTGAAATGTCGCTTGTAACCGTATGTCTTATAAAGTATTCCCCGTGACCGGTGGCCGATACGGCACAAGATTCGTTGTTGGCGTAGGTGCCTGCACCTATGATTGGCGAATCGCCTATGCGGCCGTACTTCTTGTTTGTCATGCCGCCTGTTGAAGTTCCTGCAGCCAGGTTGCCGTCCATGTCAAGAGCCGCTGCCCCGACTGTTCCGCCATTATCTTCCTCGGCCTCTTCTATAGCTTCTTTTACATCCTCCAGCCTGTGGTCGGTGTGGAAGTACTCGTTATCGACCAGCTCAAGTCCTTCTTCTTCGGCAAACACCGAAGCACCGCTTCCGGCCAGCATAACATGGGGTGAATTTTCCATAACTGAAATGGCACCCTGTATCGGGTTCTTAATATCGGTAACCCCTGCCACGGCTCCGGCATCAAGCTCTGAGCCTTCCATTATTGATGCATCAAGCTCGCACCTTAGCTGGTTGGTAAAGACTGCGCCTTTACCTGCATTGAAAAGCGGTGAGTCTTCCATAACCATTATGGCTGCAGCTACAGCCTCCATGCTGGAACCCCCGTTTTTAAGGATCTTCTCGCCGGCCTCAAGTGCTTCATCCAGCTTGTTTTTGTACTCTTCTTCCTCTTCGGGTGTTATTACATCGGGACTAATAGTGCCCGCACCCCCGTGAATTACAAGTACATAGTCAGGCCTTTCTACTTCCGGTTCGGGTGTTTCACAGGAATGCAGCACAAGTCCGGCAAACAACGCAATTATCAGACTTACAGAGTATAATTTCTTCATAGGTATTTTAATTTTTGGTTTAAAAATTGGTTGTTAAAAACTTCCGAAAGTTACAAAAAAAAGAATGAATCTCCCACCAGGGCTTTTAAATAATGGAACAGGGAAGAATCACTGCATGGAGACTGCGCCTGATTGCAGCGAAGCTAACCGTGCCTGCTGACGGTTAGCCAGCTTCCCGTTCCGTTGACCGCCGCCAATTTATGTATATTAACTCAAATGTATCTGCCGATTGTTTCAAGCAGGTGTTTCTGGTTTATCGGTTTGGGTATAAAATCTTCAAAGCCTGCTTTTCGGGCATTTTGACTGTTCTCTCCGAGAGTATAAGCAGTTTGTGCAATAACCGGCAAAGAGGGTCTAATATCTTTAATGATACCGGTTGTTTCGTACCCGTCAATGCCGGGCATCTGTATATCCATTAAAATTAAATTGATTGAAGATGTCTCCCTGCATATTTTTATTGCGTCGTTACCACATTCTGCATGAAGAATTTTAACTCCGGTTTTTTCCAAAATTTTTTCAAGCAGCTTAAAATTGAGCTGATTATCTTCAACAATCAGTATTACTTTATCACTCCAGTCAATATTTGTTTCTTTTTCTCCGCACATATTATCTGATTATTTATCAGGTGCAATTATACGGTAAATTTTTTGACTTTTAAATCTGAATATATTTAAATACACTAAGAATGGGGGACCTGCCGGTTGCCGCCTCTTTTTTACTGCAGCGCTGAAACTGGCCGTTTGCTGCCGCTGTTTTCCGTCGGGGATGATACTGCTGCTGGCCGCCCCAATTCCGGCCGGGGGCTTAACTGCCGCCTGTTGCCGCCCTTCCTTTCGCCATGAGACTAAACTGTCACCTATTGCCGCTACCATTCTGCCAGGGGACCAAACTGTAGCC
>PWHJ01000134.1 GCA_003554865.1 Bacteroidota bacterium
TGGACAAAGGATACAAAGTATTCAAGGGTGGAGTTAAACCAAATTGGCCACGATTGAGTAGCCTTTGTTCAAAAACCGGGTGAATCCCGGCGCTAAATTTTCAATTTGGATTTTTAAGTTAAAAAAATTGCACAGCAGTTTTGCTGCTGACAACTTGCAACTTTTCTTCACACACAGGCAAGCAAATTTATATGATTAACTCAATTTACCTACCCACACAAAAAAAAATGCAATCCATTTCAAACAACTATTGTCTACAATTACCTGGTATACTCAGCTTAAAAAAATATATGCAAAAAAATTCTAATGCAGTTTTTATCGTATTCTTAAACAATTATAAAAGATTTATTTAATTTGCGCTGACAAATAAAAGGCTATAGATATGTCAGAAGACAAGAAAGTTATATTTTCAATGGTGGGCGTAAGCAAATATACACCACAGGGAAAAAAGATAATCGAGAACATTTACCTCTCCTTTTTTTATGGTGCCAAAATAGGTGTACTGGGATTAAACGGGGCGGGTAAGTCGACTGTTTTAAGGATAATAGCGGGACTTGAAAAGGATTACGAAGGCGAGGTAGCTTTTTCACCCGGTTACTCAGTCGGGTACCTGCCGCAGGAGCCTGAACTTGACAAGGATAAGACCGTAATGGAAACCATCAAGGAGGGTGCCCGCGAATCGGTTGAGGCTCTCGAGGAATACGAGAGGATTAACAACAGCTTTGCTGATGAGGAGATAATGAACGATCCGGAAAAGATGAACAAGCTGGTTGAAAAGCAGGGCGAAATCCAGTCAAAGATAGATCAGCTTGATGCATGGAACCTTGAGTCAAAACTTGAGCTGGCCATGGAGGCTTTGCGCACTCCGGCAGCTGATACACCCATAAGCGTTATATCGGGCGGAGAAAAAAGAAGGGTGGCATTGTGCCGGCTGCTTTTGCAGCAACCTGACATACTTTTGCTTGATGAGCCCACAAACCACCTGGACGCCGAATCGGTACACTGGCTCGAACAACATCTTCAGGAGTACAAGGGAACAGTAATAGCCGTCACACACGACCGTTACTTCCTTGACAATGTCGCAGGCTGGATTCTGGAGCTGGACCGCGGGGAGGGCATACCTTTCAGGGGTAATTACACCATGTGGCTGGAGCAGAAGCTCGAGCGCCTCAGGCAGGAAGAAAAACAGGAATCCAAACGCCAGGCAGCTCTTAATGAAGAACTGGAATGGGTAAAAAAAGGACCTAAGGGAAGGCAGAGCAAAGGAAAAGCCCGGCTGAAAAACTACGAGTCATTGCAAGCCCAGGACATAAAAGAGAAAGAGCAAAAAGTTGAAATACCCATACCAAACGGTCCGCGTCTGGGTAATGAAGTGATCGAAGCAACAAATCTGGCCAAAGGTTATGATGACAAGCTGCTTTTTGAAAACATGAACTTCCGGCTGCCGCAGGCCGGAATCGTGGGGGTGATCGGCCCCAACGGTGCAGGCAAAACAACCCTTTTCCGTCTTATCATGGGCAAGGAAGAGCCCGACAGCGGAGAGCTGAAAATCGGTCAAACCGTAAAACTGGGTTATGTCGATCAGGAGCATGCTGAGATAGACCCCGAAAAAACCGTATATGAAGTAATAAGCAACGGACATGATGAAATTGAGTTCGGCGGCAAGTCGATTAACGCCAGGGCTTATGTAAGCAGATTTAATTTTAGCGGAGCCGATCAGCAAAAGAAAGTCGGAACTTTGTCAGGCGGCGAACGAAACCGCCTCCATCTGGCCATGACACTCAAAACCGAAGCCAATGTGCTGCTCCTTGACGAGCCCACGAACGATATAGACGTGAATACCCTCAGGGCACTTGAACAGGGAATAGAAAACTTTGCAGGCTGCGCCGTGGTAATATCGCACGACCGGTGGTTCCTTGACCGCATATGCACCCACATCCTTGCTTTTGAAGGGAACTCCCAGACTAATTTCTTTGAAGGCACCTACAGCGAATACGAGGAAAACCTTAAAAAAAGGATGGGAGGAGAAGTTATCCCAAAAAGGATCAAATACAGAAAGCTGACTAAGCAGTAAGCCGGCTTTTAAAATTTGGCAAGCTATATTGAGTCCCTGCCTTCGCAGCTACCATCATAAGGTATTTTTGTTCCCTAAAGACGCTACTGGTAGCATCTTTAGGGAATTGAGTTTATACATGTTTTTTTGTGAGCTTTAGCTAATGGTGGTTCATTTCAATACTTCTTTTTAACCCTTCGACATATAATCATACCTGAAATCTGTAGCAGGCTGGAAAGTTTCTTTAATTGACCTGGGGCTGACCCACCTGAACAGATTAAACTCTGCCCCGGCCTTGTCATTTGTACCTGATGCACGGGAACCGCCAAAAGGCTGAAGACCTACAATAGAACCTGTTGGCTTGTCATTTATATAAAAATTACCTGCAGAATATTTGAGTTTTTCACATATTTTCGATGCAGCAATCCTGTCTTTACTGAAAACTGCTCCTGTCAATCCATATGGTGATGTATTGTCGCATATTTCAACTGCTTTATCAATATCTCCGTCCTGATAAACCCATATTGTCAACACAGGTCCGAAAATCTCCTCCTGCATGGTTTTAAAATATGGGTCGGTTGTTTCTATGATGGTAGGTTCTACGAAATAACCTTCCGACTTATCTGCATTTCCCCCGAATATTATTTCAGCATCACCTGAACTCCTTGCATATTCAATATAGCCTGTAATATTATCGAATGCACTCTCATCTATGACAGCATTCACATAATTATCAGGATCCATCACATCACCCATTTTGATATCATTGCACATATCAAGCAATATCTTTTTTATCTCAGGCCAAAGTGAAGAAGGGATGTACATTCTTGATGCAGCACTACACTTTTGCCCCTGATATTCAAATGCCCCTTTTACAGCATTTGCTGCCACCTCCTGAGGATCCGCAGAGGGATGAACAAAAATAAAATCCTTTCCTCCGGTTTCTCCAACCAGACGAGGATATGAGCGATATTTAGTCAAATTTTGACCAACCTGCCTCCATAAATGATTAAAAGTATCGTTTGAACCGGTAAAATGAACTCCCGCCATTAAAGGATCATTTAAAACCTTTTCGCCAATTAAAGAACCTTTCCCGGGAACAAAGTTGATTACACCTGCAGGCATACCTGCCTCCATAAATATTTTCATAAGGTAATAATTAGACAAAATTGCTGTAGAGGCGGGTTTCCAAATGGTAGTATTTCCCATCATTACAGGTGCCATATTTAAGTTGGCAGCTATAGCTGTAAAATTGAAGGGACTCACACTGAACACGAATCCCTCAAGAGGGCGAAATTCCATCTTGTTAAGTTGGTTGAAGGAAGACTTTGGTTGTGTCTCATAAATTTTAGTTGCGAAAAAAGCATTATACTTTAGGAAATCAATGGTTTCACAAACAGCCTCAATCTCAGACTGGTAAATATTTTTGCTTTGCCCGAGCATTGTTGCTGCATTTACAAGAGAGCGATACTTGGTTGAAATCAGTTCTGCCGCTTTCAGAAGTATTGAAGCACGGACTGTCCATGACAATTCACTCCAAATTTTTTTGGCTTCAAGTGCAGACTTAATTGCAATATCAAGTTCCCTTTCCGTGACCTTATGGAATTTACCTATAGACTTTTTATGATCATGGGGCAATGTTACCTCGGATGTATCACCGGTAAAATACTCCTTTCCGCCAATGATGCATGGAATTTCTATATTACTTTTTTGCAGTCTGTTTAACTCCTCAAACAAGGATTTCCTTTCTTTGCTGTCCTTCAAATAACCTAGTATGGGTTCATTTTGAGGAGTATTAAAATTAAAAATTGCATTGTTCATAATATCAGAGTTTTATAGTTGTTCTACATTTAATATCTGTTTTCTCAAAGTGAATAACATGCCTTATTAAATCTTAAATATCAAACGCCTTTACACAATCGCTGAACAATTTTTTATAAACCAAAGCGAGTTGCAAATTTTTACATGTCGAACAAAATTAACTTCTTTTTAAAAATTTAAAATAAATTACTAAAGTTTCGCACTAAATTAATATGCTAAAAAACAGCAAAAAAAGATAAAAAAAGCAGCATGGTACTTATGTTAATATACAGAATATTAGTATATTAACAGTGTAATCCAA
>PWHJ01000211.1 GCA_003554865.1 Bacteroidota bacterium
AAAATATCGGCGTTATTTTAGAAACCAGAGAAGATGCCGAAAAAGTTAATCCTTATAATGTTTACGACCAGTATCACTGGCGCGAGCCAAAAGAGATAGAAGCAATTGTACAGGCTGTAAAAAATCTGGGATTCCATGCCGAGATCCTGGGAACACCCCGGAAGATGGGTTTGGATTTAGATAAATTTAAACACAGGATAGATTTTATTTTAAACCTCTCCGTTGGCTTTAAGGAAAGATTCAGGATCGCTCTGGCTCCATCTCTCTTTGAAATTGCAGGCCTTCCGTACACCGGCGGCGACCCCTATACCAAAATAGTTTGCCAGAACAAAAATTTAATGAAGGCATTACTGGATAAATTAAACATTCCCACCCCTCCGTGGACCCATGTTAACTTCAATGCCGATGTTAAAACTCTCAGCTACCCCGAATTACCGGTAATAGTAAAGCCCATGTACGAAGGTTCTTCCATTGGGTTAAAGCCGGATTCTGTGTGTTACCAGAAGATACATATGTTTGAAATGATACATTCGATTAGAAAAAATCTCGGTATGCCTGTAATTGTGGAAAAATTTATTAAAGGAAGGGAATTCAAAGTAGGTTTCATAGGCAATGACCATATTTACTTTAAAGGGATGCTTGAAGACGTTCTGCAAGACGGTGCTCCTCTTAAAGAACATTTCTTATATTTTAATGCCAAAACATATGGCTACTTGAAAAAAGTTCCCAGGGACATTTCCTTGCCGGATTACCATAAGATTTTAGAGCATTGTAAAATAATTTATGATATGTTCAAGCCTTCAGATTACGGGGTCTTTGATATAAGAGTAGACGAAGACGGCCAGCATTATTTTACCGAATTCAATGAGGATGCAACCCTGCACCCGGACAGGACGCTAACCAAATGTTGTGAATTAAACGGCCTGGAGTTTCAGGACATGATCAGATTGATTCTTCAATCGTCCTTTGAGAGGTGGGGTATAGAATGGAGCTAGCATACGGTGAGGGATCTATTAAACTGGATTTGGAATCATCATATTTTGATAAAGTGCTGGTCCCGGAAAATAACAGGGGCAGCAGGGGCTTACAAGACCCGGTAAAAGCCTTGGAAGAGTCTATAGATGAACCTGTGGACGGAATATCTCTGGAGGAGAAAATCAGGGCCAAAATGCCTTCAAAAATATCTTTAGTGGTTGAAGACAAATCAAGGAGGAATCCCGAGTACCCTGAGTTTTTGAGTTTTCTAATTAACATGATAAACAAGGTGTCGAGAAGCAAAATTTACCTGGTTATTGCCTATGGAACCCATGCAACTCACTCTGAGGCAGACAATAAAAGGTTGTATGGAGAAAAAAACCTGTCCCGGGTAACTGTTATACACCATGACAGCAGGAACAGTGATGAACTGCAAACCATAGGTGAACTTGCCTCTGGACTGGAACTCAAGATTAACAAATATGTGGCTGAGTCTGACTTTGTAATTACACTGGGAAATGTTGAACCTCATGCTTTTGCGGGATTTACAGGCGGTAGAAAGGCTGTTTTGCCCGGGATATCATCATACGAAATAATCCAGGCCAATCATTCGAAGGTTTGCCTGGAAAACGTGAGTCCCGGCATCCTCGGAGACAACCCGGTTCACAAAGAAATGAGTGAAGCAGCAGTTGTTTGTGGCATTGATTTTAGTATTCAAATAGTAAGGAACAATAAAGGAATGGTTTCGGGTATTTTTGCGGGGGATATGGAGTCGGCATTTAATGAAGCCGTGTTTTTTTGTAAAGAGATAAATTCAGTGGAAATTGACAGCCCCGGGGATGTTGTATTTGTCGGGTGTGGCGGTTACCCGAAGGATAAAAGCCTCTATTTTTCTCAAAGGGCAATAACCACTGCCGTTAAAGCCGTAAACCCCGGCGGTTTAGTTATTGTATTTGGTCATTTTGGCGAAGGAGTTGGGAATCAACTTTACTATGAATGGCTTAAAAAACCTTTATCCACTGTACTTTCATTAAACCCCGAAAAAATAGAACTTGGAGTTCATAGTGCATATTTAACAGCTTTAAACCTTAACCAAGCGGAACTGGTTTTCTGGAGCGACATGGAAAAATCCCTGGCAGACGAGCTTGGGTTAAAATTGATTAAAGATATAGACGAGTTAACAGCTTATATTGATAAAAAGTTTAACAGAGGATATAGAGCATACCTTATTCCCAAGGGGCATGAGATTATTATCGATTCTTAAAAATGACCAGTTAGTGGTGACCCAGCTGTGGGGGGCTGGTCTGGCGTTCCCGCGGTCTACTGCTCCCCATCACGGCTGTTCCCGTATGAGAGTTAATGGACATGTAGTTTTAAAGGATTATTTCAGATTATAAGTACCATTATTTGGTTGATCAAGATAATTATTTAAGAGTCAAAAATCTCTAGAGATGACGACATGTCACCACTGTCACCAGAGCTAGGGCTTTGAATAAATAGAACGTTAGATTACTTTTTTTGCCTGTATTATCGGGTATTATACATTATTTGCTAATGCAAATCAAGAGTGTGACAACAACTCCGTCCCCCCGTCACAAACCACCTTGCTACTCTATCCCCTCTGAGAGAAATTAATTAGCAGATGGTTTGTCTGATTCCTACAGGGAAATAGCTTTAAACGTAGAAATAAAACGTTGAAGCAAATAGAAGCATATCAGAAACTTAATACCGGAGATGCTGTTTTAATTCTTGTCATTTGAATTCTTGGTAATGGGAGGGAGATACCGTGCAGGCAATGTTTGCTTTGACTTCCAGCGAAGCCAGGCGGCTTATTGCTAAAGCCGTGGCTGAAATGGAGGTAGTAAAGGAAGCGTATAAAAATGGAAGGTTAGCTATTACCCACGGCACTACTAACGCTTTTGTAGTGGAAGAGCTTACCGGGGCATCTCTATCCAAAGGGGAGTTTGCCCGGGGAGTGGTTACCGATGGGCGACCGTGCGTAAGCGGCGCTCCGCCCACTCAGCCTTACCTCCTGGAAGAGGGGAAGCGGGTGGAAGAGAGCCTGGAAGAGTTCGTTAAAAAATTTACCGCCCGGGACGTTATGATAAAGGGAGCCAACGCCGTGGACCACCAGAGGAAGGTAGGGGTGCTCATGGGCTCGCCTACCGGGGGAACTATCGGCTCCACCCTTCCCGTCCTTAACGCCCTAGGGGCCAACCTGGTGGTTCCCGTGGGCCTGGAAAAGCTGGTGCCCTCGGTGGAAGATGCCGCCCGGGCTGCCGGGATCGACCGCTACGAGCTCAGCCTGGGTATGCCTGTTGGCTGTGCTCCCGTGGGCAACGCCATTGTGGTTACCGAGATTGAGGCGCTGGATATCTTGGGAGGAGTAAAAGGAGTTCTGCTGGCCTCCGGCGGTTTTGGCGGCTCCGAGGGAAGTACCATCCTGTCGGTGGAAGGGGACAAAGAGGGAGTGGAGAAGATGTTCCAGCTGGTGAAGAAGATCAAGGGGGAGCCTCCGGTAGAAGGCCCCCGCCGCCAGTGCAACGAATGCTCCACCCGGTGCAGCTATTCTCGAACCGGCAGCCTCAGGGGAGATTGATTTTCGACCGTCCCGAATGACGCGCGACAGAGAGCAGAGAGAACCAATCCTCCCCCGGTTTGTCGCGCGACAGAGAGCAGAGAGAATCGTCCCGGCTGTCGTTCATCTAAACGGCGGATTGAGTGCGGCGCAGGGGACTTAAAGTGAGCGACTACCAGAGTAAGTGTAGAGCAAGCATCTAAAGCGGGCCGCCCACACTCAAGGTAGGCTGCCGAGCCTTTAGACACAAAGGGTTGCATGTCAAGGGAGACTGCTAAAGCCCGAAGCTCGAGCCGACACTGTGATCCGCGAATCCCCCAGGAACCCGAGTCGCCCCAATCTCTATGTAAATCGCAGAGATAAAGCGCGACAGAGAGAACCGTCCCGGCTGTCGCTCCGTCCCTGCTGTCGCGCTACTGTAAGAGGCTAACACTGTGTTCCATCAGGCCCTTGAAGAAGGGATTGTCTTCGGCCAAAAGCTCTCTAATTTCAGAGCTGGTGTATACCAGCAAGTCCACGGGAATTTCCACCTGCCAGAAGAAAGGCCCCGCTTCTTTAATCCTCTCTTCCGGGGAAAGGGAGCTTTCTTTAAGTATTACC
>PWHJ01000242.1 GCA_003554865.1 Bacteroidota bacterium
CAAAAGATCAGTGAACCTTGTGTAATCTCGGTCTCAGGGGCTGCTGCATACAACGGATCCAAGATCGATTTTACCTGTCCCGATGCTGAATATCCACCAGGCTACACAGGTCTTGAAGAACATAGTACTTTACTCACTGGATACTCACAAAATACACCTGAAGGGACCTTCCAACTATATGTCAAGGCAGCTGTATCGGGAGATCTAGATGCGGTTATGCGGTATACGGATCTGAGTGCTTCAGACCACGAATATGTTGTAGAGCTAAGGAAAATATTTCTAGAAGAACAGGATCAAGATTTTTTAGCATGGACCAGCGGAAAAGTCCTATCCGTGACATATCGAGATGACATCGATCCTGAAATGATTGAGATGATAGAGCAATTTGAAGATAAGTACGACCAATACGGTTTCCCTCTCGAAGATCTCTGCTTCGTAGAATACGAGATCATCTATGTTGAAAACGGTGAAGAAAAAACAGAAACCGGAGGAGTATTGATGGCAAAGCTCGATGGTAAATGGTACGCATCTATTTTTCCAATACTTTCCTGGTTCTATGATTGGGATGACTGGGACGATTGGGATGACTGGGACGATTGGGATGACTGGGACGATTACAACGGAGATAAAGGCAACGATGAAGATGATGAGACCCCACCAACCGACGACAACGGTGATGATTCCATACCGACGGATGATGATGGAGAAGACGATAACGATGAAAACGGCGATGATATACCGGGCTTCAGTTTTTTAATGTTCGCTACTACGGCGATCTTCGCTATAGTGCTGTACCTTGAAAAACAATCCCGAGTTTGAAAAACCCCTTTCTAATTTTATATGTAAAAGATATAGATATATAGTTATAGATATTTATAAATATAATCTATACTATACCGTGTAGTTAAGGTGAGATTAAGCATGAAAAGAAAAATATTAGTCGCATTGATAGCTTTATCCCTGCTATCTTTTATACCAGCTGTAGCTGCGGCAGAGTACAGCGATGTAGTCACTGATGATACGGGTGATGTCCTCCGCCTCGTAGGACCAACAGAAGACGATTGGATACTCGTCGAGAACCCTCAGTTAGATATCGTCAAGGTCGAGGTGTTTGAGGATGGGGACTGGGTATACGTTGAGCTAACTGTTGTAGGGACCATAACCGACAGTCCCGACATAGATTATGAGATTTTTTTGAAGTGCTCCGGTGGTGGAACCTACGAGATATACTATAGCGATGGCGAGTGCGAGGTGTTCGGAGAGAGGTACTACGATGGAGGGGCATGGGGTAATCATTTCGAACCGCCCACCGACGGTGCCGGTACATCTACGTTGACCATCGTGTTCACACGAGAAAATATCGGTGAACCAGAAGACCTGTTGATCTCTGAAGTGTATGCCCGAGACGAGATCAAGATGGATATCGATATGGCAGGCCCCGATGCCGACTATCCTGAAGGTTATGGGGACGGTCGGTTCGAACCGGTGGATCCCGTCTTTAACGTGATTTACGACATGGACGATTTTCCCATGGATGTCACCGTGCAGATCGGTTTACGGAACGATGGAGATCAGGCTGGAGATGTGAGTCTTTATATCGAAGGTACTCTGGTATATACCCTATCAGTACCTGCAAATGGCGAGAATATCTACGAACATACGTACACATTCGATGAAGCTGGGAGTTATCAGATAGAGTTTTACGACCAATCCCATACGGTTTTCGTTAATGAACCAGACGATGACTATGAGACCCCGCCGGACGACGACGATGAAACTCCACCAGATGATGACGATGAAACTCCACCAGACGATGACGATGAAACTCCACCAGAAGACGATGACGATGAAAACGGAGACGATGACGACGATGATGCACCTGGATTCGCTCTGATCTTACTGCTCATATCCATGGCAACGGCGTTGATGATATATCATAAGAAGAAAGCGTAAATACACACAAAAAACCTTTTTTTTTTTTTTTTAACATCTATTATCTGCAGCAAATTAGAATAATAGCTTCTTTATAGATAATTATATATACATAGAATAACTACAGATACTATTAAATCGTGTGGTAGTATGAAGATAAAAATATATTTGATATTAACAGCAGTTATGCTAACTTTATTTTTAGCTCCCGTACTAGCTAGTGGTCAATACGAGGATACCGTGACCGACCCGGCTGTGAACGTGTTCTATAGGACATGGGATGGTTCATATTATAAGTGGGAATACGATATGGGAAGACCCGATGTAGATATTAGAAGAGCCAGTATAGAAGAGATCCATGGATATATCAATGTTTCACTTGAAGTGGAGGGAACTATCGTAGATGATGAGTTGACCCATTATTTGATCACTTTACGCGATGAGAATAATGAAAGCTATGAAATTTCATTTAATGACGGTTACTGTAACTTAACTACTCCTGAGTCCAGCAGCAGTCCGGAATATGATGGTGTGGGTACCAGTACTTTTGAAGTCAATTTTTCATTAGAATATGTCGGCAACCCCGGATCCCTGAGGATCGCTGTTGTAGAGACATACGAGTGGTTGGATGAAGAGGGTACCGGCGAATATTTTTACGATACTGCCGGTCCAGAAGCCGACTATCCTAGATTAATAAATCGGCCTTTTCAACCTCATCCTCCAGCAGAAGAAAGGGATTCAATACCCGGTTTCGCTTTGACTTTAATTATGATATCCATTGCAACGGCGTTGACGATATACCATAAGAAGAGCCGATGAGTCTTAATAAACAAAGACTTTTACTCGATCATTTAGAGATATGAGTATTTTTTCATATCGATATATATGTAAATTATAAATATAATGTTATCTTTTCCCTATATTCAGGTGTGTATGAATATGAGATATCGAAAATATTTAGTGGCTTTTACTGCTTTGGTATTGATGACAGCCTTTGCAGGACTATCCACAGCTCAATACGAAGATGTCATAATTGATGACGAAGGGGATGTACAGTATTTTGCCCCGGGTGAATGGTTACCGACAGAGGTAGAAAAACCAGATGCTGACATAAGCAGAGTGGAATTGAATACAGTCGGTGGTACAATATCGGTTTCATTAACGGTAGTAGGAGAGATATTGGAGCTAGATGAAGGTTTAGAATTCGTGTACAATATATATTTGCTGGATCAAGACAATATATTATATTGGATCCAATACGATGGCCGCCACACTGTCCTTGCTGTTGATGGTAATGAATATGAAACTGAAGTCACTGGGATCGGTACGGGTACATTGACAGTAAGTTTTTCAGCAGTCGACATCGGTGAACCTGCAACTTTAGATCTACGTGATGCTTAGATAATGTTGTGGATCGAGGACGAGGAGGGCGAAGAACATCAATATCGGGATACGGCTACAGCCGAAGAAGACGAAGAAGAGGGTGAGTTCATACCAGAGAATGTAGTATTAGATATCGAACCTACATCAGGTCCTACTCCCCTCGACGTGGTCATATCTATCAGTGCTGAGAACACTGGTGATGGATATGGTGAGTTGATATTGACCATCGACGGTGATGTACACACAACGATGCCTTTGGAAGCCGAAGAGTCGGATAGTGATTCATTCACTTATACCTTTTTTGAAGAGGGAAAATGGATAGTTGGATTCGGTGATGAATTTGAGACAGTAGTAGTAGATGACTCATTAGAGGAAGATGAGAACGGAGAAACGCCTCCAGATGACGATGAGACTCCGCCGGAAGACGATGAAAACGGAGACGATGATGCACCTGGATTCGCTCTGGTACTACTAGCAGTTTCTCTAATAATAGCTGTTTTGATCCACAAAAAGAAAGCATGAACGCACAATTCAATAAAACCCATTCTCTTTTTTAATATATCTTATAAATAGTCAGTATTTACTTTATATAGACAAAAATAGTTATATTTATAAACTAGTTAGCTATACCTATCTAATAGACAATGGGGTTTAGATAAGATGAAAATAAAAAAATATGTAGTGGCGATTATTGTTTTGACTACCTTGTTACTCGCTCCAGCTATAGCTAGCGCCCAATACAGTGACTCTATCTCCGATTCCACTGGAGATGTATTTCATTGGGAGTGGGACGGAACGAGTTACAGGTGGAGAGAAAATGTTGAAAGACCTGATATC
>PWHJ01000183.1 GCA_003554865.1 Bacteroidota bacterium
CCTTGAACCAATACTCTTTAAGTGAAGCTGTTTTTTCTCTTTGAGACTCTTCATCCCCAGTATGGTGTCCTTCATTGTCTTCTACTACATATCTACCCTTTTCAGGCCACCTTCTCACAAAATACTCAAGCGGTTTTGGTACTGATACAAAACAGAAGTCCATCTGTTCTACTTCATAAGCTCTAGAATCTGGGAAAAAGTTTTTAGGATGTACCACAGAGTAGACTACTTCCCCTAATTCATCGTAGGCATCTGGGTCCCATATAGTTTTATAAATAACAGTCCCATACTTCATACACATTCTGGTACTTTCATTGAGTTTCTTTTGCATCTTGTTACGGTACCACAGGTACTTTTGGATAGTAGATAACATATCAGCTATAGTAGCATCCTCTTCTGTTTTTCGTGACATAACTAATATCTCTGGGTTATTATCTGTAATTCTAGGAACTATGGACTCTATCATACTAAAAGTATAGTTAAGTACCGGAGTAGATTTATAACTAGGAGTAGGACCTTTCCATTGTTTTCCCTTATACATATCATCTGCTTCATCCCATTTAGCGTGGAGATCTCTGCCATTATAGTCTGTTTTTTCACTTCTAGCAATCTCAAATCGTTCTATAGCTTCGTCTAGTAGCTGGTTCTCTTTTTCAGTATTTGCTTGCAGGGTACCTCTATGTTTTATCTGTTCTGTCTTTTTCTTTACCCAATTTAACATTATGAGTCCTCCTTACTCTCTATCTGACAGCATCATTAAAGTCTACCACTTTTCTAGGCATCTTGCCTTTATCTTCCTTGATACTCCTATGAACAAACTCTCTCTTCTTTTCAGGCTGTCCAGGTTTTCCGGTATCATTAGGGAGTGATGTGGGTTTTACTATAGTTAATTGGTCTGCTAGAGTATCTGCAAGGTCTTTCTCTCCAGCGTAAGGGAACCTTGTAAGCTGCCATTCTAACCTGTGGACTAAATCATATTCCCCTTCTTGACTTGAATAGGGTTGTTTAATTAGTCGTCTAGGTACATAGAAACCATGCTTTATTCTAGGTACAAGTTTTAAGATACGTTCATCTTTACTTTGAGCCCTACGCTTTATCTCCTCTATTGCAAAGTAGATACCTCTTTCTAACATCATTCTCTCAATGTTATATACATAAACTTCCTGGAATCCTATAGCCTCAAATCCCACAGGTAGGAATACTTTAGATTTTTCCTGCCACTTTTTAGCTAACTCAAATACCGCTTCTGGAAAATCCTCTGTTCCTAACCTCTCATTAAACCCGTCTAACAAGTACATTCTGTTCTGTTCATCATACCCACAAACAGCAGCAGCACTTCTACAAGCCTCATCCTGTAGTGATATAGCTGGGTCCACAGTCATACATACTGTTAAAGTTTTTGGATCTGGTAGAGTATCTATTTTTCTAAACCATTCTTCTTTAAACCTTTGATCTTCTTTAGGGGTCGGGTTAAGCAAATACTGTGCCCCAAACTCATAAGGTCCTTTAGAAGCTCTTAAATTATTTAATACTTTTGAAGTAAATTCTTCTGGGAATATTGGCTGGTTGTATTCGTCAAAACAAGGTTGAATAGAGATCATCCAGTCTTTTTCTTCATCTGGAGTTTGTTTTGATTTTTCTATTATATTATCATCGAGGTACCCGTCTGGAACTCGTATACTCGCTTTATGACCAAACTCGTTAATAATCCAAGAGTATAAATCGTGGTGAGCCCAGCGAGTACCTATGATCTCTAGATTTCCATCTGGATCTAACAAGTCCAGTAAGTCTTTAAAATATAATATTGATTTTTCCACCTGTTCTGGGGTAGTTATAAATTCCCGGTTAATTAAGTCGTCTGCTATAATCGTGCTGTAGTGCTGTGAAACCATACTAGCATCCACAGCTCCTGTAGTTATACTAGCTTCTCTCAAATTATCGGGTCGGAGTAGTATTAATTCATCTTGAACGTGTCGTACAATCCAGTCTATATTCTTATCATCTGCATACTGTAAAGTCTCTTCATCTACATATTGACTGATCCACCAGTCTCTCCACATCCATCTAAATTTATGGTTTTGATTAAAGTGTCTAGCTATTGCTCTCAAAAACTTTCTAGAGTTATCTAACTTCGCATTTGTTAAGAGTATCCTTTCGTTTGGGTCATTTAAAAGTAAATGAATAGTCCTAGACTCTGTTCCTAGTGTAGACTTGAAGTGGCCCCTGGGATGTAGAAGCAACTTAAACTTATATTTTGGAGTATCTATATCCATAGCCATTTTCTTATGGTAATGGTCTGTTATCTTATTGTAACCGAGTACGTGTTTAGCTAGGTAGTGTAGATCCTCTCTACACCTTTTCCTACCTTCTGCTTTTAATTGTTCTTCTTCCTGTTTAGTTAATTCAGGAAACGCCCTTGTCATGTTCGTAGCCTCCTGACTGTTGCTCTACTTCTACCTGATATGAAAGAGACGAAAACCTCTGGGCCTTTTCATTATCTGGAGGACTAGCCTTTCCTAAAGCAGATTTTTTCATATTCTCAAGATCTGCCTGTATATGTCCTAGAATTATCTTATTTTTAGCTTCCACAATGAACCAAACTACACACCACACAAAAGTACCAAAGAAAAACCCAATAATAAAATTAACCATCGTCTGATCCCTCTTTTTTATACTTATCAAGGGTAGCTTTCAAGAAATCTTCTTTTTCTTTATCAGACTCAAATGGATTTATATTGTCGGATAAACCGATATTTGTATCTACTTCCTTCTTCTCTTTATACATACCGACCATTTCAAAGATCAGTTTACCATGCTGAAATTGTCCTGCTTTAGCCTTTTCACTAAAAGCCTTTGCTATCTGTGGTAGGTCTTTAATAAAGGAATTACTTACAGCTTCTACAAACATTTCATTAAACTCTTCATCCTGCAATTTTTGTAGTATTTTATCTTTACTCTCACCAGTTTTCATAGCGAGTTCATCTATCCCTATAGCCTCATCAGAAGACCCTACTACCTTCAAAATCATTTCTTCTAAAGGATCTAACTCTCTATTCCGCATTTTACCACCTCACTTTTATACTCCTCCTGATTTTAAAGTACCATACTAGGGTATGTTGTGTAAATAAAATTTAGAAAATCTAGAAATACTTTCCCTGAATTTTCAGAAAAAGGGTGGCATATCTTACCGTTTTATGGTATAATGTACCACAAATGGTAGGAAGGGAGTGATAAAGTGTCTTATATCGTGCCTTTTGTTGTCGCTTTAGCTATAACTTTTATAATGGGCCTGGACATAATCCCAATCCTCGGTATTTCTGTAGGAGCAGCTATAGGAGTAAACCTAGTAGGAAGGAGTGAAGAGAAAAATGATAATAAAGTCGATAGACAATAGTGGGAGGTTAGTGGTACCGGTGGACCTTTTAAGGTCTGCCGGTATCGAAAGAGGTAACAGTGTAGAGCTGTATTCTGTCCAGTACCAGGGAGGGCCGGGAATACTTATTAAAAAATACCAAGATACCTGTACCCTCTGTGGTGAAGTGTTAGAATCTAAAAGTTTTCAACGGATCAGAGGTAAAAAGTTTTGCTTTACCTGTATTAAGTTTCTAAAGAAAGAGATTGATAAATCAGAATAAGGAGGTATTTTTAAAATGGACAAGCCGGAAATGATGATTAATCTTGTTAGAATGAATCTTGAGTACATGCAAATACTTACAAACGCTAGGGCTTATACAGACCCAAAAGCTGCCGAATACGACCAGAATAAATCTAGCTTTAATAAAACCCGGCAGAGAGTGGACAAACTGTTAGAAGCAATAGAAAACCCTGAAAACCTACAAGAGGGCACAAAGAAGGATATTGAAGAAGAGGAGTCTTACAAAAAAGAGATCAAGTAAAGGGGATGTTTTATGATGAAACTCTCCAAAGAACAGTTTAGAAAAAGAATGATAACAGATCGAAATATGTTGAAAAGAAAAAGGGCCAGTAAAAAGAAGTCTGTTTTTCACGAAACAGAAAGAGTTTTGAGAAAGAGAGGAGGTCGTCAGTGGTGATAGCAGTGTGTATTAGCTGTGAATATGAAACCCCAGACTACCCAGATCTAGACGGTTTAAAGAATAAACTAGATCAAGATAGAGC
>PWHJ01000193.1 GCA_003554865.1 Bacteroidota bacterium
AAAAACACTTCAAAGAACGAAAAATAAATTCAGGTTCAAACCACCTATGGGTAAAATCGTTTTTTAATTCTGAAATCTTATTTATATCTTTACTCTGCAGCATGGTATTGTGTTTTGGATTGCACTGTTAATATACTAATATTCTGTATATTAACATAAGTACCATGCTGCTTTTTTTATCTTTTTTTGCTGTTTTTTAGCATATTAATTTAGTGCGAAACTTTAGTTATTACTCTCCTAAATATGCAATTGTTTTTCGAATCATTTTTAGAATTTTCGTGTGCCCAGGTAACGTTCAGCGTCCAAAGCTGCCATACATCCGGTTGCTGCCGCGGTAACAGCCTGGCGGTAAACGGGGTCTATAACATCCCCGCAGGCAAAGACACCCTGAATATTGGTTCTGGGTGTTCCGGGCTCTGTTTTTATATAGCCCGTGTTATCGGTTTCCAGAAATTTACTGAATATTTGGGAATTGGGCTTATGCCCTATTGCCACAAAAAACCCTTCAATGTCAATCCGCACTTCTTCCCCTTTCCTGTTGGTTAGAATTGCCCCGTCAACAACCTCATTGCCTGTAATTTCTTTTGTTGTGTGTTCAAAGAGTATTTCTATGTTTTCAGTTTTAAATACACCTTCCTGCAAGGGCTTGGAGGCGCGCAGGTGATCTTTTCTTACAATCATGTAAACCTTGTTGCACAAACCGGCAAGATAGATGGCTTCTTCAGCTGCAGTATCCCCTCCGCCTACAACAGCCACGTCTTTGCCCTTGTAGAAAAATCCGTCACATAAAGCGCATGCGGAAACCCCTGACCCCTTGAACTTCTGCTCAGATTTAAGTCCAAGATACTTCGCCCTGGCACCGGTTGCAATGATAAGCGTTTCGGTTTCAATGACCTTCTCGTCATCTATTGTTATTTTGTAGGGAGATTCTGATAGATCCGAATCGGTTGCGGCTCCGTCACGTATATCGGTTCCAAAACGGGCTGCCTGCTTTTTCAAATCTTCCATCATTTGAAAACTATCGACCCCTTCCGGGTAGCCCGGGAAATTTTCTATAACTGTTGTAGTCGTTAGCTGCCCTCCCGGTTCCAAACCCTGGTAGAGTATGGGGCTAAGATTGGCCCTTGCGGCGTAAATGGCTGCTGTATACCCGGCCGGACCGGAGCCGAGTATGAGACAACGTGTTTTTTCAACAGGGCTCTCTTTTTTTTTCTCTTTTTCACCTTCCAGGTTAAGTTCCTTGAATTTTATCATGGTAAGTCAGAGGCGTTTTTTAAAAATTAATATAATTTTTTTTCAAATAATTTCGTAAAATTAATAAAAAAGCGCAAAGATTAAACGTTTAGTAATTTGCCTTTTTAGAAAAGGTGGAGCAAACAAATACAATAATTTGAAAATTGGCATTTGTTTATTAAATTTGCATTTGCCAATGCTTCCGGAACAGTTAACGGAAGCGATACATAGAAGATCGGGGTGTGGCGCAGTTGGCTAGCGCACTTGCATGGGGTGCAAGGGGTCGGAAGTTCGAGTCTTCTCACCCCGACCATAAAAAAATGCAACCGACTGAATAGCAGTCGGTTGCATTTTTTTAATTTTAAATTTTCACCGTATCTTCCCCTTTTTGTTTTAATTTTTTGTAGCATTCACACAATTAACAATAAATTGTATTCCAGCTATTTCGGGAGATTTGCTGATAGATTGTATGATTTATCTATTCCGTGAGTTTTTTGAGCAGAAGGACAGTATGCCGCTTATTTGTTATATTTTCCTGTAAGGCTGAATTCTTCTCCTTCTTTGTCATGAAGAGTTGCTGAAAAATCAAGCTCTATTGCATCAATTTTTGGCCCATACATGTCTGAGCCTATTTCAAGTTTATGAACTTCTGAACTGGCATTGCTGACATTATAATCTCTCAGGCTAATGTTTGTCTTTTCCATTTTTCCAAGTTCCAGATCCTCTATGTTTATACTAAAGAAGCTTTGAGTCATTGTTACCGTGCCAACCTCTTCTTCGTCAGGATCTAAAAATGCAGAAACTGTTAGTTGTGGTCCGAACATATCGTCATAACTTAGTTCTGCTTTGTCAAAATGCACTTTTTCCCCGTCTAATTTCAAGACAAGCTCCGGGTCAGCTTTTTTCTCAGCCTTTTCTTTAGTATCTGCAGAAGTATCTGCAGAGTCATCTTTCGTTTCTTCTGCATTGCCGCATGAATAGAATAATGAAATGCTAAATACAGTTGCTAATACCAAAACAAATGATTTTTTCATGATAGATTTTCTTTTGGTTAATACTGTTTTTGAATTAAATTTTAAAAATTTAAAAAGATTAATATTGTAGTTATACAAAAATACAAATACTTTTGGATTATTATACGGAAGAAATTTATTACAGGGAGTTGAAACAGCTGGTTTTTCCAAAATCCTTTGAGTTTTTCAGCATGCTCACTCGGGGCTACTTTGATGAATTTCTAAAATGCAGCTTTTTTATATTCAGAGGTGGTCCCGGGGAACTACATACTGCCAGTTTTGTGAAAATACCCTTTCATCTTTTTCCCAGGCGTCCAGCTCGGCATGGATTCTGAAATTTTCTTCAGTTGAGGTGAGCACAGTTCTGGTTACAATTTCAACAAACCATTCATCTCTCTGAAATCTTCTTTTCCATTGCGTCTCTCCTTTTACTGATGTGAAATTGTCACTTTTGAAAGTGTACCACTCTTTGGCCCTGCTGGTCACCATCCAGTTAATATCGTCGAAACGTAGCGTGCCATTGTCAATTATCCCCTCCAGGGCTGACTCTTCTTTTGCCAGATCCCGGATAACCCTCCATTTGTGTTTTACCGGCTCCAGTTGGGTTGTTTTTACCTCCGGCGCACCTTCGGGTTCCCGGAAGGCGCCTAAGTATTGATCGGCTTTTTGAGGAGTTCTTTCAGGCAGCTCCAGTGAACTGTTTTCTGTATAAACTTTAAGGCGGACCGGTTTGGGGGAAGGCCATGCAAGTGGCCAATAGGAAGTGGATATTGATATTCTCAGCCGGTGCCCGGCAGGGAAGCTTTGGGCAATATTGTTCAGATTGATTTGTACTTTGTATTGACGGTCGGTTTCGAGAAGTTCTGGAGATTCATGGCTGTTGCGGTGGCACAGGTTGAGCAGTCCGTAAGTGACACGGGTGGCCTTGTCATCCTCTCCAACATCTGACAAGCGGACAGCAACCATTGCTACAGGCTCACTGGATGAAAATTTAAGATTGAGAAGGGGGGCACCCATGATCTCGAGCGGCTTTTTAAGTGGCGGGGTTTCAAAGATCAAGGCACCGCCATCCTCTTCACGCTGATCACCTGGCAGGTCGGGAGGAGCTGCGTATGAACACCATTTTCCCGCAAAGAGCCCTACGCTTAAAGGTGATTGTATGGTTAAAGTTTCGTTTTTTACAGGAGCTTTTTTTGAAAGCTTATGCCCCGGATGGAGATGATACTCCAAAGTTTTAATGTTGCCGGAAGGCCACTCTTTTTCGGCTACCCATCTTCCTGGGCGTTTTTTGTAAATCGGGTTGGGGGTGACGCTATCCTGCATCCAGACTCTGAGCATCGGCTCTTCCATAATTTTGGTTTCTTTCTTTTTTAGCCATTTATCCCACCAGCGCAAGGATTCCTGAAGGAAACCAATGGCCGGTCCCGGAATACCAAAGTGTGGATATTTGTGGCTCCACGGACCTATAAGGCCTTTACGAGGTACATTGAGACCGCTCAGGAGCCTGAATACAGCATTGGTGTATCCGTCGGCCCATCCGCTAACTGTCATAACAGGGCACCTAATTTTGGAAAAGTCCTCGCATACTGATCCGTGTTTCCAGTATTCGTCCCTGTGCTGATGATCCAGCCAATTTTTGAGCCAAACACCACTTTCTTTCAGGCGGTCGAACCACATCTCTTTCCACTTTTCTCCAACCAACAAAGGGTCAGGAGGACAGGAGTTATATGCGAACATAGTTGAGGCCCATGAGAGATTGTCTCCCAGCAGGCACCCCCCCATATAGTGAACATCATCGGCATAACGGTCATCGGTTGAGCAGATTGTAATAATAGCTTTAAGATCAGGTGGCCGGAGGGCAGCTATCTGAAGAGAGTTGAATCCTCCCCACGAAATCCCAATCATTCCGATCGACCCGTTGCACCATGATTGGGTTGAGATCCATTCAAGTACCTCCAGCCCGTCTTCCTGTTCTTGTCTGAGATACTCATCCTTTAAAACACCCCCGGATTCACCCGAGCCTCTCATGTCTACCCTCAGGCATGCATAGCCATGGCCGGCAAAATAACCATGGGTTATGGAGTCGCTTACAGCCTCAAAATCCCGCTTACGGTATGGTATATATTCCAGTATGGCCGGAACCGGCTCCCGGCTTGCCCTTTCGGGCATCCATATTTTTGCAGCCAGGTTTATTCCGTCAGATAAGGGTATCCATACGTTCTCCATTACCCTGACATTTTCGTCAAAATTTGTGATTGTTTTCATATTTCAGCAGTTCTAATGGCCGGGTTATAAGTCTATATTGGGAATATCCTCTCGTGTGATCTCAAGGTTTAGCTCTTTTTCCTTAAGTGTATTTATTTTTGCTGCTATAGCTTCGTTTCTGCCAGTGAAGATGCATACAATTGAATTGGGTGTGGCATTTTTCAATGCATAATCTACGGCCTCATCTTCATCGTAAATAACCTGATAAGGTTTACCTGAAATACTTTCGGCTCCTTCTATTAGCAGCTCCATTACTTCCCGGCCGTTTCTTCCCCTGGTATAGTCTTCATCCTTCCAGATTATTAACTTATCAAAATATTCTGCAGCCATTTTGCTGTAGTTGATTAAATCTTCATCCCGCCTGTCACCGGTTCCGGCAATTATTGCTGTGCTGAAGTCCGGCTCCAGTGAAGCTACAAATTTGCCCATTGCTTCCATGCTGGCAGGGTTATGAGCATAATCGATTATAACTTTGAATTTTTCAAATGCGAAAACATTCATCCTTCCCGGCAATTGGGCTGTTGAGGGAATAAAAGTCTGCAGGGCATTACGTATCTCCTCCACTTCTACCTCCTGCACAAATACTGCCAGGCAAGCCGCCAGAACATTTTGAATCTGAAAGATCGCTTTGCCGGAATAGGTCAGGGGAATATTAATTACCTTATCGACCGGTATTGACCAGTTCCCTTTGTACAGAATAATCTTACCCTCTTCATAAACTGCAGCAGTCCCGCCCTTTTCACAATGCTGCCGGATACGGGGATTTGTTGCATCCATGCTAAAAAGTGCCGGCTGACAAGGAATGCCATCAATCATGGAATATACGTTGTTATCATCTGCATTTAATACCGCGCAGCCTTTTTCATGGACATTTTCTGCCACGATCGATTTCAGGCGTTTCATCTGTTCCATGGACTGAATTCCATGAAGCCCGAGATGATCGGATGCAACGTTTGTAACCACCCCTACATCGCTCAGATCGTATCCCAGGCCGGATTTGACCATTCCGCCCCGGGCTGTTTCTAAAACAGCATATTCGACCGTGGGGTCGCGTAACACAAACCTTGCGCTCTCAGGCCCTGAGCAATCACCCTTATACATAAGGTTGTTCTGTATGTAGATACCATCTGTTGTGGTAGTGCCTACTTTTTTGCCACTCATTTTCATAATATGGGAAATGAGCCTGGTTGTCGTTGTTTTGCCATTGGTGCCGGTTACGCTGATAATTGGTATGCGCCCAGAATCTCCCAAAGGGAAAAGCATGTCAACTACCGGTTTAGCCACATTTCGGGCTTGTCCATCAACAGGGGAAAGATGCATGCGAAAACCCGGAGCTCCGTTGACTTCAATAATCGCACCGTCGGTTTCGCTTATGGGCTCGGTAAGGTTGGGTGCAACAACATCAATTCCGCAAATATCCAGACCAATAAATTTAGAAGCCCGTTCTGCTATAAAGATATTGGTGGAGTGTACAGTGTCTGTTACATCTTCAGATATCCCGCCGGTGCTAAGGTTTGCAGTGGTCTTAAGGTAGAATATTCTCCCGCGTGGAAGGATCGTATCAAGGGTGTAGTTTTCCTGTTCCAGAAGACGCCTTGTCATCGAATCTACCTTGATTTCCGTCAGCATCTTTTCGTGCCCGAACCCTCTGCGGGGGTCACTGTTTACTTCATTTATCAATTCATTTATTGTTGAGCTGCCGTTTCCAATTACATGGGCAGGGGTCCTTTTTGCAGCGGCAATAAATTTGTTGTTTATCACCAGCAATCTGAAGTCATATCCGGCAATGCATTTTTCTATTATAACACGACTTGCAAATTTTTGCGCAGCTTCAAAGGCATGAAGCGCTTCTTCGGTTCCGGTTACATTAATGGTAGCCCCTTTGCCCTGATGTCCGTCAACAGGTTTTACTACTACCGGGAAGCCAACCTTTAAAACCGCCCATTCTACATCTTCGGCTGAAGATATAACAACCCCATAAGGAACAGGGCAAGCATTATTATATAGTATATTTTTTGTCTCCTCTTTATCGGATGCGATCTCCAGAGCTATGCTACTGGTTTTTCCCGTCATGGTGGCCTGTATTCTTTGCTGGTGAATCCCCCATCCCAATTGTACAAGAGAGTATTCGTTAAGACGCAGTACAGGTATGTTTCTTTTTTTTGCTTCATCGATTATTGAGGCTGTACTTGGTCCGAATCTCTCTTCTTCGCGAATTTCTCTAAGTCTTAAAATATCTTTTTCAATATCGTATGATTTATTCTCTATCATGGCCACAACAATTGCAAATGCAGCTTCAGCTGCATATATGCCGGCCCTTTCCTGCTCATAGGAGAAGACCACATTGTAAATCCCCTCTTTCCCATCTCCCCGGGCACGCCCAAAACCACACTGCATGCCGGCCAGAATCTGGATTTCCAGGGCTATGTGCTCTATAACATGCCCCATCCAGGTACCCTCCCTTAGTCTTTCAATAAATCCCCCTTCATACCCTCTGGAGCATCTGTGCTCATAGAGTGATGGAATTAGTTTTTCCACTCTTTCAGAAAACCCATCTATTTCATTGGAAGGGCAATACTCCATCTCTTCAAGGTCCACCTTCATTACAATAAGGTGATGCCGCCAGTTAGACCAGTAATTTGGCCCCCTGAGAGCCCTTATATTTAAAATTCTCATGCAGTGTTTAATATTTTCATGCGGTATTTAAAATTTTTATATACAATTTAAGCAATTATAATAAATGTTTTTGTAATATTTACCAATAATTGTATATTTTTACTATTATGAAAAAACCAAAAGGGATTCTTATTGTTATTGGAGGCGAAGTTGCATTGCCGCTGAGCAATGAGTCTGAAACCCCCGGGGACAATAGAAATGACGATAAGCCAAAAACTAATGCTGCGATACTTAGCAAATTTTGCGAACTACTTCCCGGTGAAAAGGCCAGAATTGAAATAATTCCTACGGCATCCGGGGTCCCGAAAGAGTCTTTTAGTCGTTACAAAGATGCTTTTAAAAATCTTGGGTTTGAAAATGTCGGCAACCTTGATATGAGAACCCGTCAGGATGCATCATCTCCGGCTAAAATTAAACGGGTGCATGAGGCCGACGGTTTTTTGTTTACAGGCGGGGATCAGCTGAGACTTACCACGGTTTTGGGAGGAACCAGTTTTTTGAAAGCGCTTTCGGAGAAATACATGGAAACATCTGTTGTAATAGCCGGGACAAGTGCAGGAGCGATGGCAATGTCGGATACAATGATTTATGAGGGAAGCAGTTATGAGGCTATGAGGAAGGGGGAGGTTAAGTTTAGCAGTGGATTTGGCTTTCTTAATAATGTAATAATAGATACCCATTTTGTTAAAAGAGGTCGCTTTGGCCGGCTGTTCCAGGCAGTGACAAGCAATCCGGCGGTTTTGGGAATCGGACTGGGAGAGGATACCTCTTTGCTTGTTAAAAACGGTGATATTAAGGAAGTTATCGGGTCGGGACTGATAATAGTTGTAGACGGCACCACAATAAGATATACCAACATGGCAGCTATAAGCGAGGGAGAAATGATTTCAGTTGAAAATATCAGCCTGCATGTTATGGTCCCGGGCGACAAGCTGCACTTATCCGAGAGGAAAATAGTCCATGGCATAGAGTAATAGAATCTTTACTGAAATAGTAGATTAAAATTTTATGATGCACACCCATCAGCCTTTGGCAGTATAGTGTTAAATAGTCAACCAAACATAATTTATTCTAATATCAAAATGAACCCCCATCAGCCTTTGGCAGACAAAATAAGATGAACAAACATGGAGGTTGACCTGCGGTCGATTTCTCATGTAAACAAATCATTTTTAGGGATCTTTAATGAATGAGAAATTCATACGACAAAAAGAAATGAACTTAATTGACATTCTATAATAACTTGTTGAATATTAGTTTAATTAACCATATTTGAACGTATGAAAAAAAACATTTTTGTCGTTGGGCTGGATGATTTTAATTTGCGTATGATCCGGGCAGTGAAGAACGGGGAAAATTACAATATTCACCGGCTTTTGGATATACAATTGTTAATTGACAGCGGTAAGTATCGCTTGCACGAGATGCTGGAGCTCGCTGATTCGCAGCTGAGAAAATTCGACGGACCGATTGACGCAATTGTAGGCTATACGGATTTTCCCGTAAGCACCATTGTTACGGTTCTTTGCGGGAGGTTTAATGTTCCCGGACCATCCCTGGAGAGTGTATTAAAATGTGAACATAAATATTGGAGCCGTTTGGAGCAAAAAAAAGCTATTCCTGAATGTATTCCCGGTTTTATTGTCTTCAATCCTTTTGATACCAATCCATTAGAGCAAATTCCCTTCGACTATCCTTTCTGGATTAAGCCGGTCAAATCCACAGGTTCACAGCTGGGCTTTCGTATAAAAAACAAGAAAGACTTCAACGAAGCCATAAGGGTTTTAAGGGCTAATATCGGATTGTTTAAGCCTTTTGACCAGTTGCTCGATATGGTTCAGCTGCCGCCGGAAGTGGCAAAAGTAAACAGCTCATATTGCCTTGCAGAGCAGATTATCTCGGGCCGGCAGTGTACACTGGAGGGCTATGTTTTCAACGGTCAGGTAGGCTCTTTCGGTATTGTCGATTCCATTCGTGAACCGAACCGGACTTCTTTTGCGCGTTATCAGTATCCTTCTCTGCTTCCCAAAAGTGTTCGCGACCAAATGTCTCAAATCACAGAGAAAATCATTTCTCATATAGGTTTTGACAATTCAGCCTTCAACATTGAATTTTTTTGGAATAAAAGAGATGACAAAGTATGGCTTCTGGAGATCAACACAAGAATCTCCCAATCGCACAGTGATCTTTTTATGAAGGTTGACGGGGTTTCCAATCACCAGATAATGCTTGATGTTGCTTTAGGGAAAAATCCCTGGTTCCCTGAACGCCAGGGGAAATTTAAAGTGGCGGGAAAGTTTTTTTTGCGTGAATATCAGGATAAATTAATAACCGGCATTCCAGCAAAAGAGGATGTGGAAGCGCTCAATGAAATAGCTCCCGGAGTACTGGTTGACATTCTGGGCAAGGCCGGGATGAAACTTTCAGATATACCTGAACAGGACAGCTACAGTTATGCCTCGGCTTTTATTTTCCTGGGTGCCATGAGTCAAAAGGAGCTTTTGGAAAAATTCAGCCGTTGCCGGCAGCTCCTGAAGTTTCAATACCAGGATCTTGTTATTCCTGCCGTTTCGGTTGAAAAAGTGATGGAGAAACACCCGGATGCCGAACCTGAGGCAGCCATTCAGATAACAGCCATGCCTGCGGAAGTGCCGTTTAAGGAAAATGAAGATCAGGCTCATAAGTGATGTGGACTAACTATTGGAGAATGATTTGATGTACTTGTTTAAAAACTGTGAAGTATACGGCCCCCGATTTCTGGGTAAAAAAGATATTCTGACAGGTGGAGGAATTATTCTTGCCATTGAAGACCGCCTGGAAAAGCCTTTGGGATGGGATATCGATGTTATAGAGGGAAAAGGCCTGAGGATGATTCCAGGGCTTATTGATTCTCATGTTCATATTGCCGGTGCAGGTGGTGAAGGCGGACCGGCAACCCGCACATCCGAGATGCAGCTCAGTCAAATGCTTATGGCAGGAGTTACTACTGTGGTCGGCTGTTTGGGGACTGATGGAATGACCCGCAGTGTTGAGTCGGTTTTGATGAAAGCCAGGGGACTGAAGAAAGAGGGGGTAAGTGCTTATATTTATACCGGAGCCTACCAGGTTCCAACACCTACTATACTTGGTGATGCCGGCAAAGATATAGCCATGATCGACGAGGTAATAGGTACAGGAGAGATTGCACTCTCTGATCATCGCTCTTCATCTCCAACAGTTACAGAGCTTATACGCCTGGCGGCACATTCAAGGATCGGGGGAATGCTCGGCGGTAAAGCGGGTATTGTTAATATACATATGGGTGATGCAAATAATCCTTTTCAGCCTTTATATGACGTAGTCCAGTTAAGTGAGCTTCCTTTGACCCAGTTTCTGCCAACACATTGTAACAGGAATGAACATATTTTTGAAGAGGCAAAGCTTTATGGCGTTAATGGACTGGTGGATCTTACCACCGGTTCTTATCCTTATTTTTCGGACATTGAGGTGAAACCTTCAAAGGCTATAGCCGAACTTCTCCATTCCGGGGTTCCGCTCCCGCATATTACCATGAGCAGTGACGGTTGCGGGTCGATTCCTCAATTTGATGATAGTGGCAATCTTGTAAAACTGGAGACCGCTTCTGTGATGACATTGTTTAACGAGCTAAGACATGCCGCCATCAATGAGGGATTGGGTTTGGAAAATGCTCTTCAGGCAGTAACTTCCAATGTTGCTGATATTTTAAAAATACCTGCAAAGGGCCGGATTGAAGTTGGCAAGGATGCCGATCTCGTGCTTATAGATTCCGGCTTTCGTATAGCGCACCTTTGTGCTATGGGCTTATTGATGATAAAGGACGGCCGGCTTTTAAGCGAAAGATAACCCATTTTTTTACACAAAAAGAGAAGTTGCTGTCAATAATGGCCTGCAGAGAAACCTTTGAGAAAGTAAAAATTTTTTTATGTTTGTAGAAAAAGAGATAATTCCCTTAATAAATGGGAAGGTTCTTAAAATGAAAAAATCAATATTATGGATTTTGATACGGACAAGTATCAGGTTTATACATGGAAAAGCTGGTGGAATCTTCATTGGATAATAAATCCTGTAATGGCTGTTAATGAACTTCTGCTTGGCCAGAGGGTGCCTGAAGTTTCATTGCTTGATAAAACTTCGGTTAAACCGGCTTTAAAAAGAACCTATGTGCCATGTCCTCACTGCGGGAAGTTGCATGATAACATGACCTGGTCTTCACATAACGGTACGGCATTTAAAAATTGGTTTGGATTGTATTGTTATAACTGCGGGGGGATAATTCCTTGCTTAAAGAATTGGTTTTCTTTGCTTTTGCTTACTTTAACTTATCCTGTTTGGGGGTGGTTCAAGGGTAATCTTAAAAAAAGATGGCTTGAAAAGCAACCCGCCAGATATAAAGAACTTGAACTTGAAAATGTTCCAAATCCCTTTGAAGGATATGGATGGGTGAAGCAGGGGCTGCAGTGGGGGTTGTTTATGTTTATAATTATGACATTTATATTTCCTTTTTTTATTGGAGAAGCCATCAACTGGAAAAGAATACTGGTTGGAATCCCGGTTTGGACACTGGCAGGGCTTTTATTCGGGTTTTCTATGAAACTGGTTGTTGGAAAAACAGGGAAGAAATAATTATATTGCAGTGATGCTTATCGGGATATGTCAACAAAAAAGCGCCTGCTCAATATATTGTTCTGGTCGGTAATCTCCGCCGCTTTTATCGGTCCGGGTACAGTAACTACCGCTGCCAGCAGCGGTGCATCCTATGGCAGCGCATTACTCTGGGCTCTGCTTTTTTCCACTCTGGCATGCCTGTTTCTTCAGGAAGCTTCTGCACGGATAAGTATTGTGACGGGCAAAAATCTGGGAGAGTCAATTTACGCCTATTTTGAGAACAGCCGGTTAAAGACACCGGTTCTTTTGCTTGTCCTTGGAGCTATACTTGTCGGTGCGGCTGCATATGAAATGGGTAACCTGCTTGGGGCTGTTGAGGGACTTAAACTGTTTTTCGAGCTACCGTCTTACTTACTTAATGGTCTTTGTTATTGGAGCTCTTGCTGCTATACTTCTTTCTGTCCCCTCCCTCAGGATTATCTCTACAGTTCTGGGTATTCTGGTGGTGGTAATGGGGGCCGGTTTTATTGCTACAGCCGTTATGGTTAAGCCCGATTTTGGCAATCTCATGCAAGGCCTGTTTATTCCTTCTTTCCCTGAACCGCAGGCTATAGTAATGGTGCTGGCACTTATAGGCACCACTATTGTCCCGTACAACCTTTTTCTGGGCTCTGGTCTTTCCCGGAAAGGAGAGGCGCTGAAAGAGATGAGGATCGGACTTTCAGTGGCAATATTACTTGGGGGCGCTTTTTCCATGGGAGTTCTTGTTTCGGGCTCCGCCATACAGGAAGATTTTTCCTTTATGGCGCTGGCCTCAATTTTGGAGGACAAAATAGGGGAGACGGGTAAATATATACTCAGGTTTGGTCTGTTTGCCGCCGGTTTTACATCTACAGTGACCGCTCCGCTGGCTTCGGCCGTTACACTTTCTAGTCTTTTCGGCCAAAAGGAGCCGCAAAAATGGAAGCCCGGTTCACTTCGCTTCCACCTGGCATGGATGTTTGTCCTTATAACAGGTGTATGCTTTGCCTCCCTGAATCTCAGGCCAGTGCCTGCCATAATACTGGCGCAGGCTTTAAACGGATTCCTCCTTCCTTTTGTGGGCATTTTCCTTTATATGGTGATTCAGGGATCTGCTTATCAGAAGAAACTAAAAAGGATGGTCTCGAACCTTTTAATGCTGGCCGTTATTTTTATTACACTTGTAATTGGTCTGAACAGCATAGTAAATGCAATGGGCAGTCTTTTGTCGGACTATTTTCAAATTGGCATTATTCACCGGATATCAATAGCCGGCCTATCACTGTTAATTGTGATTATTGTAGGTGCCTCAGCAGGACACAAGGGCCGGCCCCGGTAATATGGAAACCGGCCCTTTATGGGGCTTTTACCTGGCCCGTACTATGGTCCTTTCGTTAATCCAGCAATCAACTATGAAGGTTTGACCCTCTTCGTATCCGTGGAAAAATAACAGTTCCCGGTTGGGGAAGCGCGCACTGTAAGCTTTTATGTATTCATAGGCCAGTTCCGCTATTGAGGGATCAGCGTTTTTTGCCCTGGTAAACTGATCAACTGCTGCCCAGTAAATAGTTTGTTTTTTAAACTCATCTTCAAAACATTGTGTTGCTTCCGTATAAAGTTGCCCGATCAACATATATGCCTGTGCGTTGTTCTCATCGTCTTCAATCGCTTTTCTTGCATATATTCTAACCTGCTCGGGGTTATTTTCTGTTCTGTTGATCAACTCGGCCAGTTCAAAATAGTACCCTGATCTGCTGCATCTGTTTTCTTCCAGCTCAATGGCTTGTTTTAAGAAAACTTTAGTCCTGTCTAAATCCTCAACTGACCTGTACATTCTTGACAAATTCATTGCGGAGCGGGCAGTTGGATTCAGTTCATGCAATCTTTCGGTTGTATAATAATAAAAATCGGAATCACGGCATTCATTGTCATCAAGAAGATCGTTAACCATTGAAATAAGTTTTTCATTATCCGGTTCATTTTCCACTCTTTCTGAAAAGACTTCGATCAATACATCACACCCGGCTGCCCTGCTTTGAATAAAGAGATTCTCGACAATATCGCGGGCTTGGGTCAGATTTTGAACATCTTTATTGTTTACAGCAAGAGCATTGTCAATTTTTCCGGTTAGTTCAAGATAGGTGTCAATGACCTGCCCGGCTTCGAATATTTCATTAAAAAACTTGCTGACTGTGACATTCATATATAAAGCTACAACGGGAGGTGTTATATTGCCCATTTCAATGGCTTTGCCCAATGCTTCGTATCCCGGCCCGGCCTCTTCTACAATGTTGTTGTGCCTGAAAAAAAATTGTCCTTTACGACCCAGGACACTGGCAGAATCGCCCAAATGTTCGTAGAGTCCGAGGCGTTCCAGCCTCCTGTCAAACATCATCATAGCAGTATCCAGCAGAGCGGCTTTGATTTCAGGACTTTCAGCTTCCCCTATTTTTTCGTCGAGCATGACCTCCCCGTGTATATAAATGTTTCTGCTGAAGTCCGGATAATTTTCGAAAACAAGCCGCCAGAAAGGCAGCGCCCTTTCATATTCCCCTATTCTGTAATATTCAACATACAATGAATAATTTCTCAGGCATTCAAGACTGTCCTGATGGCTTTCAAACCTTTGGGGGTAAAGGTTAAAACTTCCAATGTAAACAATGATAGCGATTAAGCTTAGTCTGACAAACAACTTTTTCATTTCCTTGCTGCATTTAATGATGTAATTAATTTGTTTTTATTGTAATGTCTTTGCATTTATCATGCCAAAATTTAACAAAAAAAAGAAATTGTTATAAAATATAATTTAATTGCTGCATAAAAATTTATTATGTCAACAAATATTAAATTAAAAATTAAAAAATGCAATAGTGGAAAATTAATTTAATAAGTTTTTAGTAAAAAATTTTCCCGGGGAGATTGATGCTGTTAAAAGATTATCTTTCGCTCCACGGCGGGGTGGGGAATCTGGGTTTCGCTGTGGCAAACTCTTCAGGCCATACAACAATCTTTTCTCCATCCTGCCATTGTATGAAATATCCCCTGTTGGCTGTCTGGTACCCCCTTTCGTCAACCGAGAATTTACTGAAAATGGTTTGCGTTTCAAGAGTGAGCAACTTTTCCCGGATCAATTCTGAATCAAGTGTCCCGGCAAGCTCTGTTGCTTCGGTCAATATCTGGCATCCACCGTAAGCTCCTGCGGCATGAAGGGTTGGTTCAGTGTTGAACTCTTCCCTGTAAGCTTCTGAAAACTGATCAATGCCCGGATGCGGTAGTCCCGGGTCCCACAATAAAAGACCGTAGGTGTATTCGGCTTCATTTTCCAGCTTTTGCTGAAACCGGTCAGATGACGCTGCCGCTCCAAACATCTTCACATTAATATCCATATCCTTCATCTGACGGACTACAGAAATATAGTCTTCCGTTGATAAGGCCGACATTGCCAACACATCGGCACCGGCTTCCCTTATCATTTCCAGAAGAGAAGAAAAATCATCCGTTCCGGACGGGTAACTTTCGCGGACGATCAGATCCATTCCCTTTTCTTTTACCAGCCCGGCAGCCCCGGCACCCTCTTCTTCAGGGAATTGAGCGTCCTCATAGATAATGGCAACCTTCCTGAGTCCTTTGCTGTAAGCCATATCTATCACTCCTCCCAGAAAAAACTCTGCGGGAGTGAGCTGCATAAAAAGGTAACGGTGTCCCTTTTCCCATATTGAGCTGGTGGCAGCAAGCGGGGAGTTCATAACCTGGCGGTGCCTTTCGGTAACAGGAGCTACTGCCTCAGTGAGCGTGGAGCCATAGGGACCCATTACCAGATCAACACTATCTTCGGTAATAAGCTTTTCATAGAGAGCTACAGCGGTGTCGGTATCAGATTTATCGTCGTAGATAATGAACCTGACCTTTCGGCCCAGTATGCCGCCCTGCTGATTGATATGATCCTGAAAAAGCAGGTAGCCGTTGCGTGCAGCCAGTCCCTGTTCCGAGTATGCGCCTGTCTCTGACATGGTAGCGCCTATAAGGATTGGTGGCTCGGTGCGGAAAGGTTTCAGAACAATAAATAGAATTACAATAATCAATATAAAGATGAAAACAAATATTCCTCGCTTCATAATGTTTATAGCTTAAGTTTAAAGATCTCCATTTTTTCAGCAGGTTCAGCGCCATGCAGGGAATTACTGTAAAACGCTGCAACAGGATGGGAAGCTCCGGGAAAATATTTCTCCCATTTTCTGATAAAGTCGTTTTTTAGTGATTTGTCCATAAGCACATTAAATTGAGATGTGAACCCTCATCAGCCTTTGGCAGACAAAATAAAATTAGATGTATATGAATTCAACAGGTTGTTCAGCCTTATTTGTATGGTTCAATGTTTAGCAATTCAGGTATTGTAAGGAACTCATATCCCTGTTCCCTGATTTCTTCAATTATTCCGGGCAGTGCTTTTAAGGTTTTAGTACGGTCGCCCCCCCCGTCATGCAAACCTATAATGGCACCGGGATGTACTTTGTCCAGTATATCCTCTTTGATTTTTACGGCTTTAGCATCGGGACAAAAATCGTCAGTCATAACACTCCAGGTTATTATTGTGTAGCCCAGATGATTTACCGTATGGTTTACCGAATCGGTGCAGTGCCCGTAAGGCGGTCTGAACAGGAGCGGGTATTTGCCGGTTACTTTTTTTATTTCACGGCTGGTTTTGTTGAGCTCCTTTTTCATTTCATCTGTTGTGATTTTTTTAAAATCAGGGTGTGAGAAGCTGTGATTCCCGAGCACATGGCCTTGTTTATGGATTTTTTTTGTTAACACGGGATAGTAGGTTACATATTCCCCGACAAGGAAAAAAGTAGCTTTAACGTTATGTTCCTTTAATATCTCCAGAATCTTTCCGGTATATTTGTTAAACGGACCGTCATCAAAGGTGAGTGCCACCACTTTTTCTCCGGTTTCAGCGTTTTGGTACCCGTCACATTTTTTCATCGGGAGAAATTGGTTAACTTTTCTTTCCTGAATGAGGGATGTGTCAGACTGAACGGGAATTGCAGCCTTCCTTGATATCTCTGATGTTGGTTTTTCCACCAGGGGATATTTTTTTTCAGTTTTATTCAAGGGGGGAATTCCCGCTGTCAGAGATAGAAAAATAAGATATGCGGCAACTGCAAAAAAAACCGGTATTTTGATTTTCCTTAAAAACACAAGTATAAAGATACAGATTTTTCCCGACTAACATAATCATTTTAAATCGTCACCGTGTAAAAAAGTTCGCAAAATCTGAATTGTCAAGGATTTCAAAGAATGTAATTTAATCATATTAAAAAATAACATGCCTGGGGGCAGATGTCAAATTAAACCTTAGTAGAAAAATAAAAGATACAATTATGTACTAAAGTTTCGCACTTGACTTAAGTTATTACTGCTCAAGCGCATTAATTTATATTAAAATCATCTATATGTTTATTAGTCAGCATATTATATGCTTCCATTTATATTTAAGCCGCTCTT
>PWHJ01000108.1 GCA_003554865.1 Bacteroidota bacterium
ATCAGCAGTGATGTAGAGATCAGGGAAGGGGTTTTAATCAATAAAGGGGTCATTTTAACCACCAATATTATTATAGGTGAACATGTATCAATTAACCCGGCCTGCGGGATCGGCCACGCCGCAGTTATAGGTGCCTACAGCACCTTGATGTGGCGGGTTAATATTTCAGGTAATGTGGTGCTAGAAGAAGGCTCGATGCTCGGAACCGGTTCTACCATACTGCAGGGAAAAAGGGTAGGCAGGGGAAGCAGGGTAGGCGCAGGCGCGGTGGTAACCCGCGACCTGCCTGCAGGCTGCACGGCTACAGGTGTGCCTGCTGAGGTTAGAAGGGATTGAAGCTTGATGGTAGAAAGCCTTAACAGCAAGCGGGCAGGCTTTATAGTTAATTTGCTTTAAGGAACTGTTTTTTTTAAAGGAGTTGCTGGTGTGATGAGTAGCAGGCGGATCTATCTTTCCCCGCCGCATATGAGCGGAAAAGAACAGCAATATATCGAGGAAGCCTTTTTATCAAACTGGATTGCGCCTTTGGGGCCGCATGTGGATGGCTTTGAAAAAGAGCTTGCTTCTTATTTGGGGACAACTGGCGCTTTAGCCCTTAATTCCGGCACAGCGGCCATGCATTTGGCTTTGCTTTTAGCAGGTGTAGGAAAATCAGACAGGGTGTTTTGTTCTGCCCTCACCTTTGCTGCTTCTGTTAACCCGGTACTTTACGTAGAAGCTGAACCGGTTTTTATTGATGCAGAACCGGGCAGCTGGAATATATGCCCGCAGGCTTTAGAAAGGGCGCTTTTAAAGGCCAAAGAAGAGGGGAATTTGCCGAAAGCTTTGATCGTGGTTAATCTGTACGGGCAGAGCGCTGATATGGAGCAGGTACTAGGGCTTTGTGAAAAGTACCGGGTGAGCGTGATTGAAGACGCTGCTGAATCGCTCGGGGCAACCTACAGAGATAAGAAAAGCGGTAGTTTCGGTAAATTCGGGATTCTTTCTTTTAACGGCAACAAGATTATAACTACCTCAGGCGGCGGGGCGCTGGTATCAAGTGATCCGGAAGCTTTAGAAAGGGCCCGCTACCTGGCCACCCAGGCCCGGCAGAAAACCAGGCACTATGAACACACTGAAGTAGGCTATAATTACCGCCTCAGTAATATTTTAGCTGCTATCGGCAGGGCCCAGCTGGAAGTGATCGAAGACAGGGTGGAAAAAAGAAGAAAAGTATACCAGCGCTACCAAGAAGCGCTGGGTGATCTAGAGGGGCTTAGCTTTATGCCCGAGAAAGAATACGGGCGCTCAAGCAGGTGGTTGAGCGCTTTAACTGTTGATGAAAAAAGATGCAAGGTTAGCAGGGACCAGCTAATAGAGGCGCTTGAAAGGGATAATATCGAGGCCCGGCCGGTATGGAAACCGATGCAGCTGCAGCCTTTATATAAGGGTTTTGAGTACTACAGTTTTGGGGAAGATATAAGCGTCTCAGAAGAGCTTTTCGAACAGGGCCTGTGCCTGCCATCTGGCTCTAATTTGAGCAAAGAAGAGCAGGACCGGGTTATAAACATATTGAAGGATAAACTGGTACAGGGCAAGTAATGGCTAACTGGCAATAAATTAAGGTGGAGTGGAAATAGCTTTGAGCAACTTAAACGGCAAATTCAAGCAGCTGGGTATAGTTCTAATAGATGCAGGCCTGGTGCTATTAGCTTTAGCGCTCGGGGTTTACCTGCGCTTTGACTGGAACGTGCCTAACATGTGGATGGAGAGGCTCGAAAGTCTGCTTGTGCCTGCGATAATAATCAATTTGGCCTGCTACTACCTGTTCGGTTTTTACCGGCGGCTCTGGCGTTACGCGAGCTTAGATGAACTGATGCTGATCGCTGTATCTGTAACCGTGGGCCTGGGGGGGACCTACCTCTACAGCTTATATGCGGGCATGCTGCCAAGAAGCTCATATATCATTGCCTGGTTCTTGCTTTTATTTTTAATCGGCGGCTCCAGGTTATCGGTGCGCCTGCTTGATAGTTACCTGAGCAAGCCCAAGGGAAGCGGCAGTAAAAGGAAAGCCTTAATTGTCGGGGCCGGTGAAGCGGGGGTGCTCGTGGCAAGGGAACTTAAAAGACACGGCCCTAAACTGGAGCTGCAGTTAACCGGTTTTGTTGATGACGACCCTGCGAAGCAAAAGCAGATCATCCAGGGCCTGCCGGTTTTGGGGACCAGGGCCAAGCTTGCTGATGTGATCCGGCAAAAAGGTATTGATGAAGTGATTATCGCCATGCCTTCAGCCCCCTACAGCACCCTGCAGGAACTGGTGGGTTTGTGCGGTGAGCTGGGGGTTAAAATTAAGACCGTGCCCGGTATCTATGAGATCCTGCAGGGCCAGGTCAGCTTAAAAACCTTAAAAGACGTAGATATCGAGGATTTGCTCAGGCGCTTACCGGTAAGACAGGATTTAGAATCGATTTCTGCCTACCTGGCAGAGCAGACGGTGCTCGTGACAGGGGCGGGCGGCTCGATCGGTTCAGAGCTGTGCCGGCAGATCGCCCGGGTGAAGCCGAAGAAGCTGATCATGCTCGATCATGATGAAAACGGCATTTTCTATATCGAGCGGGAGCTTAGCTCTGGAAACGGGGAAGTAGAAACAGTGCCACTTGTGCGCGACATCCAGGTCCGGGCTTCTTTAGAAAAGGTCATGGAAAAGTACCGGCCGGATGTGGTATTTCATGCCGCCGCCTACAAGCATGTGCCCCTTATGGAAATGAACACCGAAGAGGCGGTGCGCAACAATATCGAGGGCAGTAAGAATATAATTGATCTATCTTCTGAGTACGGGGTGAAAAGGTTTGTCTTTGTTTCCACCGACAAGGCGGTTAACCCGAGCAGTGTGATGGGGACGACCAAGCGGGTGGTGGAAATATACCTGCAAAAAAAAGCCAAAAGCTGTCAAACTTGCGTTTACTGTTCAGTCCGCTTTGGTAATGTTTTGGGCAGCAAGGGCAGCGTGGTGCTTTTATTCCGGGAACAGATTGCAAGAGGCGGCCCGGTGACTGTAACCCACCCGGATATGAAGCGCTACTTCATGACTATCCCGGAAGCGGTCCAGCTGGTAATCCAGGCAGGCGCCCTGGGCAAGGGCGGGGAAATATTTGTCCTTGATATGGGTGAGCCGATCCGGATTGTCGATCTGGCCCGGGACATGATTATCTTATCCGGCTTGAAGCCGGAAGAAGATATTAAGGTTGAATTTAGCGGGCTTAGGCCGGGAGAAAAATTAAACGAAGAGCTGTTCAATGACAGGGAACACTTTGCCCTGACCAGGCATGAGCGGATCTTTATCGCCCCCGATACGGACAGGGATGAACAGGCGGTGGAAGAAGAGCTCGAAAGCTTAAGACAAAGGCTTGGTTTAGAGGCAGATCAGTTCAGTGCTTGAGAGTGGTAAAACTGCAGATCCGTTAGCGGTAAATATTTCTGTTATAAATAAAAATAAGCAGTTTCCTGGAGTTATTTACTCAAAGAATAGTATGTTATGGCCTATTATAGGATGAATACTCGATAGTTTTGAGAAATAATCTCAAATATAGTGGATATTTAGTTTGAATTGCTTTATACTAAAGTTAGCGCTTTATTATAAAGGGGGCTAGCATGATGATTATTAAATATGCTGTGACCAATTTCCGGTCATTTAAAAATAGAACTACTCTATCCATGGTTGCAGGTCCTCAAACAACCCTTAATGAGAATCTGATCAGGCAGTATGGCTATCGTTTATTGCCATCAGTTGTACTATACGGTGCCAATGCCAGCGGTAAATCAAATCTAATTATGTCCCTGGCGGTGATGAAACAAATAGTATTGGCAGGAACCTTGGAATCTAACCATCCAGATTTAAATAACCTGGAGTTATATCCTTTTGTTCATAACGGGCATAAAGAACCGATGAGTTTTGAGCTGGAATTCTTCCACAAAGGTTATCATGTATTATATGGTATTGAGTTGAGCTGTGATTCTATTAAAACAGGATGTCGCAGAATTGAACAGGAGTGGTTCTCACTTTTTCAGCAAAATGGTAAAGAGATAAATATTTTTAGACGAGATCAAGATGGTC
>PWHJ01000021.1 GCA_003554865.1 Bacteroidota bacterium
AGCTGCTGATTCACCTGCTCTTCTGTAAAGGCCACAGGTGTCATCTCATTGTTGGCAAAGATCGCCAGCTGGTCGTTGTAGTAGGGTGAATCCTCCCTGATGCTTTGTCCGTATGCCAGTATTGAATAAGCACGCGGTGTTTCGCCGAATTCAACGGCAAAGACCCAGCCGTCGCCTCCGCGGACCTCACGCTTCTGGTCATCATCCCTGTGATTTCTGAACCAGAGTATTCTGAAGCATCCGGGGAGTCCTCCGCCTCCTCCTACTGCCACGTCAACGTCTCCGATCACAGCCCTGTGGACTTCCCCCCAGGTGAGGTTCCAGTGCCCGAACTCTTCCCTGGCTTCTTCCACGGCCCATTCAAATGCCTCAGCTGCGCGTTCATGATCTGCCAGTCCGTAGGGAGTGGAAACCGGCTTCTCGAATGACCAGGGCTCTTTGAAAAGCTTTTCAGGGGTAGCAGAAAAACCTGCAGATTCAGGGGAGCTGCTTACTCTGTCTTCATCTGCAGTTGACAGGTATCGGTCCCACCATGTTTCAAAAAGTAAGCCGCCACGGCTGTGTCTGGCAACAGAGTTGTCCCATTCCTTTATCAGCTCCAGTGCTTCTGCCACTTCTCCCTGAGGGTCTGATGATTCAACCGCTTCTATAAGATCATCCTTTACACGGTCGGCCAGCAGCATTCTCATGCTGTGTTTGGTTTCAACAACATCTTCGAGAGAAAATATACGGTCATTGTGCACCAGTTCGTGGGAGTGCTGACTGCGCAGTCTCATGCGGGGTTCTTCGAAATAGGAAGGGAAATCCCCGGGTTCAAGAACCTCATACAGGTTGGTAAAGTGGAACGGGTCGTTTTCATTCCTAAGGTAACCGCCTCTGGGATTTTTAAGCTGGGGCAGCTTTTCCCACTCCAGTATATCATGCCACATCTGGTTTGAATGGTTAACATGAACAGCCATTGTGTCTCCGCCTGCTTCATGGGGCCTGTCGGGCATGGTGGCATTCCAAACGTAAAATATGTTACCGTCGGCATCTGCATATGTAATGTTAGATGAAGTTCTTGCCCTCATTTTCATAGCCTCTTCCCATTCGTCAAAATTTTGCGCCTTCATCATTTTAAGGAACTGCTCACCCGTGCGGAATTCGTCGGCGCCTGCAGCCCGGAGAACGTATATCTTGCCTCCTTCGCGGAGTATGACAGGTCCGTAGGGCGTTGAAAGGAATTCCCGGGTTTCAGTACCGGTTGCATCACCGTGCTTGAATTCCACCGTTACCTTTTCGCGTTTGACAGGCACCGAGGCTCCGTCAATCAAAAAGTGGTCAGGGCGGTCAGGATCGGCATCAAATGAGTAAATCTCGTCAAGATCTGGATTGTTGTTTGTGGTTGCCCAGCCCAGGTTTTCGTTAAATCCTCCGATTATACCAAGTGCTCCTCCGATCCTGAAGTCACCGTAAAAATTGATTTTTCCCGGCACTTTCATCCTTGCTTCGTAGTATCCCGCATCCCATGAAAGATGAGGGTTGCGCATCAGTATTGCGTTCCCTGATTCTGTCCGCTCCGGGGATAAAGCCCAAACATTTGACCCGGCATCAGGGTGTGTCTCTTTTTCTCCTGCTGCCAGTCTGGCCCAGATCGTTTTGTCTTTGGTCTCACCGGAGAGGTTCTCTGTCGAAGCGGTTAAAGATCTGCCAGCATCGTTGTTGTTATTTGCTTCTTCCTCTCTGCGTCTTTCATGTGCCGAAAGGAAAGTGCGTATTGTGCCGGTTCCCGCTGTATAAATATTTCTTGCATGAACATCATAGCCGGTAAAGTGAGGTTTTACCCAGTCGTCAAACTCCTCAGGGTTAAGTTCGATGTAGCGGTTAACCCCTTTGGCAAATCCTTCCAGTATATCTCTGGTGTCCTGCTCAAGTTTTTGCCATGTTTCCACAGCTCTCTTGTAATTCCTTCGATTGGCAGCATCGCTGTCCAGGGCACTTGACAGCTCATTTCCGTGCAGCTCGTTGAATTTTGCCCATTCACCCCTTGCTTTGAGCAGCATCTCGGCAACCGGCTCACCGTAATCCTCCATTTGTAGGTAGCCCAGGGCATAGCCCGCCGCTTTTATATTCTCGCCATAGATGTGGGGAACGCCAAAATCTGTGCGACGGATTACAACCTGTTCCCAGAGACCCCCGTCCGGGGAAACTGTTTTTTCAGGTATTTTCTCCTCTTCTGCAGCCGGCCGGACCGCACTGCAGGATAGCAGGCTGATAAATAAAATAAAAAATACCGGTGAGTGTCTCATAACAAAAAATTTAGCAATTTCAATAGCTTTAAGGTTTTTAGGTGACATTTCCGGAGGTTTAATGGGATTAATACTAAATATTTTACGTAAAAATAAAATTTTGTTAATTAATATTGATACAGGGAGAAAGAAAACAGAAATCAATTAAGGGGGGAGAAAGTGTTAAGCAGCCTATAAAAGAAGCAAATAGCTGTTTTTTTAAGTACCGTATGATAATCCTCGAATATAGAGAAAAGTTGCAACCGACCACGGATTTGAGTGTAGTTTGCTGTTTGGCTCGTTATAGCTGGCCCTTAATCAGTCAGTTGGCAGACTTAGGAGGAAATTTTTCAGATCACCAAATAACTATTGTCATTTATTCAATAACTTTGAAAAATCAAAAATTAATAGGGTTCAGTTGGCTCAAAACGGGGAAAATGAGTGGCCGGTCAACTGATTCAGGGTAATTGAAAAATATGTCAAAGCCGCAAAAGCTTTAATGGAAAAACTGAAAAAAAGGTAACGGAGATAATTTGAAAATAGATGGAGTTGACATAAAGGAGTTTCTGGATGAGAAATCGCAGCGTTACAACAACCCCGATTTTATAGAATGTGATCCAATATCGGTACCTCACAGGTATACCCTCAAAGAAGATATTGAAATAGCAGGGTTTCTCACTGCAACCATTGCCTGGGGCAGGAGGGAGACCATAATCAGAAATGCGCTCAGGTTAATGGACTTAATGGGGGATTCACCTTTTGATTTTATTATGAATCACAGAGAGCACCATCTTGAGGGTTTTGACCGCTTTGTTCACCGGACATTTAACGGGGATGACGCCAAATATTTTATAAAAGCATTGAGGCATATATACAGTCAGAAAGGTGGGATTGAAAAGCTCTTCTCCTTGTTTTCCACACCTGGGTCAACCCAGCCTGCAATCCATCAATTTAAAAAAGAGTTTTTTTCCTTGGCTTATCCTTGCCGTACGAAAAAGCATATATCCGATCCAGCCTGCGGTTCTGCGGCCAAGAGGGTAAACATGTACCTCAGGTGGATGATTCGCCGTGACCGGCGGGGAGTTGATTTCGGAATATGGAAGTCCCTTTCCCCGGCACAGCTTTCCTGTCCGCTTGACATACATTCCGGTAATGTTGCCCGTAAGCTGGGACTTCTAACCCGCAGGCAAAATGATGCGGTTGCATTGAATGAGCTGGATGCCTGTTTGAGAAAGATGGACAGGGAGGATCCTGTAAAATATGATTTTGCCCTCTTTGGGCTTGGTGTTTTTGAGGGGTTTTAAACTTTTTTGGGTGGTTGTACTTTTAAGGAGTTTACCCCTTTTTTGGTCTCGGTAATTTTTTAATAAAATATATATGTCAGATATACGCGAAATAACCCAGGCACTTATTAAATTCAGGGATGAGAGAAACTGGAAGCAGTTTCACAATCCCAAGGATCTCTCGCTTGCCGTTTCAATTGAGGCGGCCGAGTTGAATGAATTGTTCCTGTGGAAAGGCAAGGATGAGCTGGATGGTGTAGACAGGCAAAAGGTTCAGGATGAGATGGCCGATATTTTGTCTTTCATTTTTCTTTTGGCCGAAAATTACAATATTGATATAAAAAAGGCGGTACTGGAGAAAATTGAAAAGAACAGCAAAAAATATCCGGTGGAGAAGGCAAAGGACAATTCAAGCAAATATGACCAACTTTGAGCTGAAGTAAAGCACCAAAGTTGAAATAAAAGAAGCACCAAAATGAAGCGGACTGAGATAACCTGGAACGTCTCTACAGGCTGCACGAAGGTGTCGGCCGGGTGCAGGAATTGTTATGCCGAAAAGATGGCTTTAAGGCTTAAGGCGATAGGACAGGAGAAGTACAAAAACGGCTTTCGCCTTACACTCCATCCCGAAACCCTGGTTGCTCCATATAAGTGGAAAAAGCCCAGGATTATATTTGTAAACTCAATGAGCGATCTTTTCCATGAGGAGATTCCCACGGATTATATCCGGAAAGTGTTTGCCGTGATGAACAACAATCCCCACCACATATTTCAGATTGTGACAAAAAGGGCGGGTATGCTCTATAAGTACGACCGGGAAGGCTTGCTCAGGTGGACGCCCAATATTTGGATGGGGGTAACTGTAGAAAATAGCGATGTCCTTGAGAGAATTGACAGCCTGAGACAGACAGGCGCCGCGGTAAAGTTCCTTTGCTGCGAACCCCTTTTGGCACCTTTGCCCGGTCTGGATCTTCGAAGTATAGACTGGTTGATACTCGGGGGTGAAAGCGGCTACAATGCCCGCCCCATAAAAAAGGAATGGGTTGAAGATGTTTTACAGCAATGCCGCCTGTCAGATACCAGGTTCTTTTTTAAGCAATGGGGAGGGGTGAGCAAAAACAAAAACGGTCGCGAACTGAATGGCCGTACTTATAATGAGATGCCCGATATCAGGGTACATTAATTAAAACCCGGCTTCCCGGGCAAAGCACCAGGCAAAATCAAATATGTGGGGCTTGTTCCTTAAAACAGGCAAATTTGTGTCATGAACTTCTTGCAAAACTCCTCCCCCGTATCATTCTTCCAGGGAGAACCTCAGCTGGTCGAGCATGATCGGAATATCGTCACTGTCAATTCCCCGTTCTATTAAGTGGGGGATATCTTCTTCGAAAACCTCGAAAAATTCACTTTCTGAAAATCCCTCTTCCGTGGACTCTTTTTTCCCAGGACCTGCTTTTGCGGAGCCTTTTTTCGTCTCCTCACCTGAGCCTTTTCCGGATTGCGTTCTGGCCGGGCCTTCATATGACGAGGCTTTTTCGCCTGTTTTCCCCTGGTCTGCCTCCCGGGTACCATCTTTTTTAGTGATCGACCTTTTGTAATAGTCAAGTGCCGATTTACGGTTGCCAAGGCTCCACTGCACATGACCCATGTTCAGCAGGTCATGCTTGTTGGGGTCTTCCTCCATCAGCTTCAGCAGGTATTTTTCAGCCTGTTCAGTTTTGCCTGTCAAAAATGAACACCAGGCAATCGGTCTCCACACTTTTTTGTTGCCGGGGGCCAGGTATTCAACCTTGAAATAGCATTGCAGGGCTTCGTCATACTTTTCAAGTTCAAGCAAACAATGTCCGATGTTTAGATGTATTCCCAGATTTTCAGGATCAAGCTTCTCGGCTGCCTTGTAGTACTCAAGGGCCTTGTCAGGCTTTTTCAGGTTCCGGTAGCAAAGAGCTGTCTTCCTGAAGTTCCATAGTTGGTTGACCTCGAACAGTTCCGCCTTCAGGTAATTGTCCAGAGCCTTTGAAAAATTTCCCCTTTTTTGATGACACCACGCGATTTTCTGGAATAACTCCCCGTTTTTCTCATGTTCAAGAAGGTATGAGAAAATTTCATCAGCTTCATCATAATGTTCTTTGGCAAAATAGTATTCCCCGATATTGCGCAGTACTTTCAGATCTTCCCTTAAAATTCCCCCCAGTTCGTGTTTGTTGTGAAAGTCCAGCCGCCAGCTGAAAATATCCTCAAAATCCTCTTTTCTGGGATAAAGTTTATAAAACCGGTAGAGATCCTGGATATACCTGTTGGACACAAAATCTGTATTTCTGCTGCTGTCGGACAGCTCCTCATCACTTTTTATCTCCTTCATTTGTTCAGACTCTGCTTGCATTGCCTGAGCCATGAAGTCGAGGTTCTCTTTCGGCAGCCTTTCAATGCTAAAGCAGAGTGAATATTTGTCGGAGTTGCATAAAATGGGCACCTGCTCAACAGCCTCCACCATTTTCCTGGCCGTTTGGCCGGCATCCCCGAGATTTTCGCTCAGCTCGGGATTATCTGTAAAAAAAGGCATAAACCAGTTAGGGATCTTATTGAAGAAGGGAAAAGACTTCAGCATTGAGAAAGAGCCCATAAACACATCATCGCCTTTCATTTGCATTTCGGAGAACTCCTCCATTTTGCTCATCAGCTCAGGGGAGTCTTTGAAAATATCTTCCCAGTCCGGATTTTTGTCCTCCGAGAGCCCTTCTTCCATCAAGCTGTCAAGATTAATCTTTTTTTTCAGGTTGGGGCTAATTTTTATCATTTCAGGAAGGATCTCATCCCTTATTCTTTGCTGCAGTTTTTCAGTCTCCTTGCTTCTTATGAGCTGTATGATAATACGCTCCAGGTTGCGCTTGAAGCCAGGGTTTTCGTTCAGTATTTTCACTCTGCCGGTAATATCGGGATAAAAAGACATCCGCTGATCATACTTGTAAAAACAGATAAGAAGTCCGGTAAGCGCCCTCTGGTTTATTTCGGGCTCTTCGGATCCGTATGTGTCGAACAGCAGTACAAATTTTTCAGGATCGAAAAAACGCTGCAGGCTTAACATTACACCCGTTGTCAGCAAAGCTTTGTAAGAAACCGGCAAAACGTTGCTGAACATGAATTTTTTCCATTGTTTGGATTCAGCAGCTGACAGTTTGTCGCTAAACCATATATGGTAAAACAACCTTTCTATTTTCTCCTTCTGAATTTTGGCAGCTTTCTGTGAAGCGGACTCTTCACCGGCAGCCTCTTTTTCTTCCCCGGATAACCGGCTAAACTGCTCGGCGTAGCTTTCTTCCTCCGTTGAAGCCTTTGTCCACTTTTGTGTTTCTTCAGCGCCAATATAAAAATCTTCAAGCTCTTTCAGGAACGCATCCAAATCGGTGATAAAGGAGTTTTTAAAGTTTCTTTTTTTCTCGTACTCCACTGAGGATGAATACTTCATATTCAAAGCCTCGATAATTTTGTCGGCCAGCTCGAAAGCCGAAACTATGAGCTTATGGTAAACTTTCTGCCTTTCGGGATCACTTGTTCCCTCCACGGTGTATTTCAGCATGAAGCGGTATGTTTCCACCAGGTTTCTGTACTCGTTGTAATATATTCCCAGTCCATGTTCGGAAATAAGGTCACCTATCATGTCAAAAGCCGGTTTGAGCTTCCGGGTGGCAATGTTGCCACATATTTTACGCCGTTTTGCTATTATTTCGCTGTCTTTCATCTCTGTTTTTATTGCTTGAAGTTGGTTTAAATTTAAAAAAGGGCAAAAATCAAACCATTAAAATAACGTATTGAAATTTATTCAAATTCTTTCATAATATTACCGATTACATCTTTATCAATATAATGCAGGGTGAAACAATTTATTTCATATATTCGTAATGTGGATGCTAAACAACTATGGGTTGGCGAGGTTTGAAAATCCAGCTTTTTTAATACTTTAATTTGGACGAATGAAAAAGATCTTTGTTTCGTTTGCAGCCTTGGTTTTGGCTGCATTCATTATCTCCTCATGTGAACAGGAGAAATATTTTGACAGCTCATTGCTGGCGGGAAAATGGAAATCGGGGACTTTGTTCGAGAGGTATTTTGATGACGGAACGGGCTACAGCTGGGACGAAGGAGATGATGTGAGAGAAGAAGAGGCCCAGGATTTTACATGGACGCTTGCCGGGGCAGAGCTGATAAAAAAAGAGCAGATGGAGATAGGAGATGTTGAAATTACAAAGATATTCACAGTAACTGAGCTGAGCTCCACTACACTGAAATACAACGATGATTTTGGAAGGGGGTACACTTTTACCAGGGTGGATGAATAAGGTTGAAAGTGGATAAAAGCTATGTGTGTTCCGGTTTGACACACCTTAACCGGGGGGAACCATCCAATGAACATTTAGATGCAGCAGGAGATTATGAGAACAAGCCTTTGGCAGGGAGAATGAAAGAGTTTTAACCGTGTAAGAAAAATTCACTTTAAGATGAAAAGGTTTTTAAAGATTTTTTTTATTTCAACGGCATCCCTGCTGTTTCTTGTCTTTGTTGCCACCGGCATTTTGTTCTGGTACGCATTCACCCCTGAAAAGCTCACCCCCATTGTGCGCAAACAGGCCGAAAAGTACATTCCTTACGAAACTTTAATAGGGGAGGTGGAGCTTACAGTTTTCAGTACATTTCCACGTTTCGGGGTAAGGGTCTCTGATATTTCCATAATCAGTCCGCTTGCAGATGCCCCTTCCGACACACTGCTCAAGGCAGGGGAAGTAATAGGAGTGGTCGATGCAAAAGCCTTTTGGAAAGAAAGGGAGATCGTTGTCAACAAATTCATGCTGACAAACAGCTCAATTAATATTTTTACCGACAGTACCGGCCATTCCAATTACAAACTCTTTATGACCTCCGATGCCCCGGCTGAAGTTACAAGGGTTGAGCCCATTTATTTAGATCTGAAAGATATTCAATTCAATAACCTTGACCTCTTCTATACTGACCTTGCAGCAGAAATGAATGCAGTGGTGAGCGGACTTTCTGCCGGCCTGTCCGGCACCTTTTCTGGCGACAATATTAACGGCCGTATCGGTATGGGAAATTCCTCTATCTCATTCGAGTACAAAGGGGAAAAATATCTTGACAAAGCTTTAATTCAAGCTGATATCCCTGCGGAGGTTATTCTTTCCCGGCAAATGGTTCGACTAAACGGTGCTCAAATTTCTGTTAATGATCTTGGTCTCAGCCTTAGCGGCACCATTGAAAACGATACCCTGGAAGGCAATATCATAACCGATCTGAGATACCGGAGTGATCCCTGGCTTGTTGAGGAAGTCCTGGCCCTGACCCCTCCTTCATTTCTTTCTTATTTGGGTGAAATTGAAGCATCTGGTATAATATCATCGGAAGGCACAATTAAAGGAGTTGCAGGTGCCACACTGCTGCCGGAGATTGATATAGATGTGGAGTTGACAGGCGGCAGACTTGACTACGGTTATATCCCTTTCCCGTTAAGCGAACTGAACGGAGAAATGAGTTTTTTCTGGAATATGAACAGTCTGGACGAATCGCATTTGAAAATAGACCGTCTTGAAGGCGTCACACCGCAATCTCTAATAAATACCCGTGGGGAAGTTGACCGCCTTTTTGCCGATATGCATTATGATCTTACAACAAATATGGATGCAAATATCGATGAGATCATGGCATTTTTCCCTCCCGGTATGGATATTGACATCACAGGCAAGATTAAAGGAGAGTTTTTTACTGATTTTACATTGTCCCAGGCCATTGCTTTTGAGCTTGATAAGATGAAAATGTCAGGCTCAGGAGATCTTTCGGATTTCAGTTTTGTTTATGACAGCCTGCTTCTTTCCTCAGAGACTGGTAAAATAAATTTTTCGCTACCCAATCCGAGTCCATCAAGAGAAAACACAAAATTTGCTTTCGCCTCAATCTCGTCTGACAAACTGACAGCGTCAAATAACGCCAAATTCGCCACTTACATGAAAAATACCCACCTGCATATGCAGGTTTCGGATTTAAGGGACACAACCTCTGTTCCCGATATGTTGTGCAGGTTCAGCATTGACACTTTTTGGGCAGGCAATGATACTATGAGTTTTGATATAGACAAACCCTACGGATATTTCTCAGTCAGTTCAGCCCCCGGCTTTCCTAAAAGACCAGCAATTGAGCTTGCCTATACAAGCTATGAAACCAGTGCAAGAATGGGTGCCAGTTCGGCCACTGTTGAAAGCATTGCACTCAACACAGACATATTGAATGACAACACTGAAGAAGATATATTTCTTCAATGGCTTGCAAATGGATTTGTAGAGATGGAAAAAGGGTCTTTTAACCTTTCTGGATTGCCCAACCCTGTTTATATCCCCTCAATCAAGATGGATTTTGACCCCGAGACATTCAATATTCTTGAAAGCAGTGTAATATTTGAAGAGTCTGATTTCGGACTCTCAGGCACGTGGGACAATGTGTATTCATATTTCAGGGGCGACTCTCTTTTGAGGGGTGATTTTAAATTCTCCTCCGCCAACACCGACCTTGCAAGACTTATGAGCCTTACAAGCGGGATCGGAGCAGAGGAACCCTTGAAGGAAGAAGCAATTGACTCAGATGACAGTTACCGCCACTTTAAAAATGAAACCACATCCTTCGGGAATAATCATTCAACGCTTTCCGGGTCTGAACCCCCTTCACCCCTTCAGCATGATGATCATTCTTCGCTTTCCCGGTCAGAACTCCCTTCACCCCTTCAGCGTGATGATCATTCTTCGCTTTCCCGGTCAGAACTCCCTTCACCCCTTCAGCATGATGATCATTCTTCGCTTTCCCGGTCTGAACCCCCTTCACCCCTTAAGCATGATGATCATTCTTTGCTTTCCCGGTCTGAACCCCCTTTACCCCTTAAGCATGATAACCACCCGCTACCGGGCGATGCTATTTTTGAAATTTCTCAACCTAAAGTACAACCTCAAGGTAATAACACCACCATTTATTCAAAAGGAAATTATACCTCCTCTGTCTCAAGTGGCAAAGAAACCCCGTCTTCCTCAGGAGGCAATTATACTTCGCCTTCCTTAAGAGACAATCATGCCTCCTCTGACTCAAATCGCAATGTCACATCATTTACAGGTCCATATATGGTCCCTCAGGGTATAGATGTGCTGCTGAGAGCAAATGTTGACAGTGCAATAATTGGAACCGATACGATAAGCAACATAATTGGCAATGTTAGGATTAGTGACGGTATATTGGTCCTCGACGGGTTGACCCTTAAAACACCGGCCGCCGATATGCAGCTTACAGCAATGTATAGAACGCCCCGGAAAAATCATCTTTACCTGGGCATTGATTATCACATGTTGGATGTCGAAATAAGCAGGTTGCTGGAGATGATACCCGACATTGACACGCTCATGCCTATGCTGCGTTCCTTTAAAGGAAGGGGGGAGTTTCACTTTGCAGTTGAAACATATCTGGATTCACTATATAACATGAAAATGTCAACTCTGCGTGGTGCCTCCTCTATTACCGGACAGGATCTGGTGTTAATGGACGGGGAGACTTTCAGTGAGATTGCCAAATCGCTGCGGTTCAGCAAAAAGGCCGAGAACCGGGTTGATTCACTTTCGGCCGAATTTACTATTTTCAGGGAAGAGATAGATGTATATCCCTTTCTTATAGTGATGGACAGGTATAAGGCGGTAGTGGGAGGCAGGCACAATCTTGACATGAGTTTTGATTACCATATTTCTCTGGTGGAATCACCGTTGCCGTTAAGACTGGGAATAGATGTGAACGGTAATCTCAAACAGCTGCAATACCGGCTCACCAGGCCAAGATATGCAGAGTTTTACCGTCCCGTTTCAAGAAGAGCTGTTGAAAGCCACCAGCTGGAAATAAGGCAAATGATACGGGAAACATTAACAAGAAGCCTGATACAAACAGAATGATATAACTTGTGGAAGTTTTTAAAATATTTGCCCCCATTCAGCCTTTGGCAGGCAAAGATGAACAAGTATGCGGGCTAATCAGGCAAAAAGAATGAACTTAGTTAATATTATAATAACTCATTGAATAATAGTAATAAACCTTTTTTACAGATTAAGTATGACAAGGATAAAAGTAGTACCACCGGAAGAAGCTGAAGGCAGACTGAAAGAAATATATGACAGTATACTAAACAAACGCGGTAAACTAGCAGAAGTGCATAAAGTGCAAAGCTTAAGACCTGAAAGCATAGTGGCTCACATGGATCTTTATATGGAAACAATGTTTTCAAGATCAGAGCTTTCAAGGGCGGAAAGGGAAATGATGGCGGTTATTGTTTCTGAAAACAATGATTGTGAATACTGCAGGTTGCATCATGCTGAAGCACTGAATCATTACTGGAAGAATGAGGATAAGATATCTTTACTTGTAAGGGATTTTAAAAATGCCGGTCTCAGTGAAAGAGAGATTTTCCTTTGTGAGTTTGCCCGGGAGTTAACATTGAATCCAGGTGTTTTTTGCGAAGATACTATGATTGAAAAGCTTAAGAAAGCCGGTTTCAGTGACAATGCCATATTGGATGCTACTTTGGTGGTGGCCTATTTTAATTTTGTAAACCGTATTGTGCTTTCTCTTGGAGTCCAAAGTAGTGAGCAGGAGGTTAAAGGGTACAGGTTTTAGCAATTACACTTTTTTATTACAACCGGAATAATAATATTTTTTTATATATAGTTATATATAAAAGTCCCAATATGTCTAAACAGATGTGAAAGGGTTGAAAAGGGTACTCCAAATAAAAGTTGTCCTTAAACCTCCTAATTTTCTGAAGGCTGCGGCAGTGATATTCATAATGATTTTCGCTCCCGTACAGCCGGTTATTTCAAAAAACTCCACAGAGAACACTTCAGACAGTTTTTTTTTCAAAAATAACCGCAAAAGCTCAGTTACTCTAAGATTTAATCTGATAAATAATCTTATAGTAATACCAGTAAGTATAAACGATTCTCCCCCTCTTAACTTCATTGTCGATACCGGCTTAAATACAATTTTAATAACCGAGCTTGCCATTGGTGAAGATCTTAATTTGCAAAATCTCAGTAATGTAAAAGTAAGGGGCCTGGGGGGAGAAGGAGCATTGGAGGCCTATCATTCAAAGGGAAATACTCTCGAGTTTGCAGGAATAAAGGGAAAAAATCAGGAGGTTTTGATATTAAAAGATGATGTATTTCACCTTTCCTCACAGATGGGTGACGAGATAAACGGAATTTTCGGATACAATATATTTCGTGATTTTATTGTAGAGATTAACTATTTCAGTGAAAGGATAAAGTTACATGATCCCTCACAATACAGTTACAGCTGGTGGAAAGATACATTCTGGAATACTAAGCCAATTGAAGTGATCGGCAATAAACCCTACATAGAGCTAAAAATTTTAAAACAAGGCAAAAATCATCCGGTAAGGATGCTCATTGATACAGGGGCAAGTCATGCTATGTGGTTATATCAAGAGATGGTAGAAGAAGGGGAATCTTCGGCGGCTCTTTCAAATACTATTCTTGGTGCGGGTTTAAGTGGCAAGGTTTACGGAGGGAAGGGATGTCTTGAAGCTGTAAAATTCGGGGAGCACAGAATGGATGATGTAGTTGTCGGGTATCCCGATTTTGAATTTGTTAAGCCTGCTATAGGACTGGATGGACGTGACGGGAGCATAGGTGCAGATATGTTAAATCGTTTCAATTTGATATTTGATTATTATAATGAAAAGATCAGTTACCGCAGAAACATCAGGTATTTTAACCCGTTCAGATATGATATGAGTGGAATGGATATTGTATCGGTAGTAATAGGATATCCTGAATACGAAGTTTCCTATGTCCGGCCACATTCCCCGGCCTACAGGGCTGGCATTGAAGAAGGTGACAGACTATTAGAGGTCAACAATATTTCAGTTGATTATTTCACTCTTAGCGAATTACAAGGCGAGTTCAAAAGGGGTCACGGCCGTGAAGTGCGTGTCAGAATTCAGCGTGGTAGTCAAATTCTTGAGAAGAGAGTGAGGCTTGAAGATATCCTTTTGTGTGGCAAATAAATGCGCAGCAGTACAATGCGAAAATTATTAGATCTTAATAGTTTTGTAATCAAAAAGAGCCATTATTACCATTTTCATCACCAGCAAGCAGTAAGCTGAAATTTCGTTAAAAATACACCGGTTGGATGTTACCTGAGTTTTCCTATTTGAACACTCACAAGTCCGCCGTAAAACGGCTCTTGTGGATTTATGTTGGCAAATCCTGTGAATCCGATACCCAAAAATGAAAAAGGTGTAAAAAAAAGCTGTGTCTCAAGTGGCAACCCGATAGTTGTAACCTCTTCGCTATTGGGATTGCCGTGCACAATGCCCGGTCCACCTGAGATAGATGCAAAACCATAATCTCCTTTTGCTATCCTGCCGTAAAGGAGGCCTGCATCAACAAATCCACCTCCCTGGCCAAACAACTCAAATTCCGCAAACAATGCTGTGCGTAACGAAAAAAGATGCTGATTCCTTTGATAAGAAAAGTTAGCTCCGAGAGCAATTCCTTCGCGTTTTTCGCTTGCTCCAACGCCTAAGCCGCCATTTAGCCAGAACAAACTTTCATCGTTATCATCAGGGGAAAACTCAGATCTGTTTTCACCAAAATAGGAGAATTGAGCCTTATTTTCAGCAAAAGGGAAAGAGTTAGTCCTGTTTTCAGTATAAGGGAAAAGTTTAGCCCTGTTTTCACCAAAATTGTAAAATTGAGCCTTATTTTCAGCAAAAGAAGCGACACCGGTCATAAGTAACATCAGGGTAATTAGAAGAACCGTGGTGGTATTATTTGTGCTTATACTCATAGCCGAGGAATTTTGTGAATAAAAAAACTACTTGATTTGTTCATCTTATTTTGCCTGCCCAACTATAATGGGGTTTGTACGAACAAAGCAGGCTAATCAACTTATATATCAATGAGTTATATATTGCAAACAAATCAAATTATTTTTTCCAGAACCCCCATCTTTGCTCATCTCATTTTCCTGCCGAAAGCTGCTTAAGGTTCAATAAAGGTTTTATTTGATCACACTCTCAAAAATATAAATTTCATATTCGATTCAATAATAATATAGTATTTATTTATTTGATTTTGTTATGCTCGCTTGCATGGTAGACCCAAAATACTCAAAGGATAGGGTGGACTTTAAATATTGTCACAGATAAAAAATCTAATCCCTGCGCAATTAAGCCAGTTCGGTTAAGGCAGACCGGAATACAATTTATCCTGCAAACTCCTATATTGAAGTTTACTAAGAAGGGGTTTTCCCGGAGATCTATGGATGTGGTTTTTTATAAAAAAAAAGCACAAACAAGGCCAGTATATTAAAAATTTAAACTTAAAAATTATTAAAAAATCAAATTCCAGCAAATAGATATTTTTAAAGGGCAGCATGATAAAAAAAATAAACTTAGTTTAGTGGTCTGGAAATGGGCAGCACTTCACTATTTTATATCGTGTCAGAAAAATAATTCAGATCAAATAGCAATAAAATGATAATGAATTTTGTAAATTAGCTAATAGTAATTATTAAATTATGCTTAAAAACTTTCATTACTTAAATTCCTGGAAAAGGTCATTGATCATTTTTCCTTTACTTGCCGCTGTTTTTTTCCTAATACTTTATCTATTATTCGCAATTGACTTGTTATATGCCATAATTGGCTCAATTTCAACAAGTATTGTTATTGTGCTTTACACCGAATTCATCAGCGAGCATTTTACCATGTCTGCTTTGAGCTGGTGGAAAAAAACTATATTAAAGTATCTTATTCTTTTTTCGTTATTGTTGGGGTTATCATATATGTTCCTTTTTGATTTTGGAATCTCTGAAGCGGCAGGTTGGTCATTGCTAATTGTTTTTATATTCATTACTCTTTTGATGGATAGAAAATTACTAAAGGAGTATTTTGGCGTTCCCTGGTGGAAAAGGGCTTTGGTTGTCCTCCCTGTTTTTGCCATAATATATTCACTGTTTCTTGTGCTTTTACTGAATGCTGCTTTCTCAAGAGCATTAAGCTTTTCCTTGATCGCAGGGTTTTTTATAGTAGTTTTTTCGCTTGTCAGAGAGCAGCTGGGGGTTTATTATAAAAATGCAACCGGCCGGGATCTTTTTAAATAAAATGGAATTTTTAGTGATTAATGAGTATTCCGGACAAAGTGTACAATGAATCCGGAGTATAGTGTACAACTTATTTTGAGGAATTATTTAAATGAAAAATTTAGCCAACCCTATAGGTTTATCAATTTTTTTTTAACTTGGTAAATTAAGTTTACCATATTTTTCAATTTTGGCTGCTAAACCCCGCATAACACTTTGTCCTTCAAAGCTTCAGGAAAAAGAAGTGATACTGGTTAATTTTGATTTCAATAAATATATAGAGCAGAAAATCAAAAACTTTCCAAACATTAGGTGGAGTCAGACCAGAAAAAGCTGGTATATACTTTTTGAGCAATTTGACTTATCTGCATTTTTTGAATCAGTAAAAGAGCTTGCTTTTGTCGATTATTCTGCCTTGTTAAGGCGGAATAAAACAGGCGCTCCAATATCCTGCAAACAAACAAAACAATCATATAATCAGAAAATTACTCTTCCGGCAGGTTATCTTGAAAAACTCAAACAAAAACGATATAGTGAAAGTACTATAAAAAGTTATTGTCATTATTTCAGAGATTTTCAGAAGGCATTCATGGGTAAAGAGATTGATAAAATAAGTATTCCCGAAGTGAATGCTTATATCCTCGCTTTGATAAAGGGTGGGAATATTTCCCATAGCCAGCAAAACCTGCGGATCAATGCCATTAAATTCTATTATGAAAAAGTTCTGGGTAAGAAAAAGGCTTATTATGGGGTAGAACGTCCCCGTATAGAAAAGAAACTACCGGATGTTTTAAGCAAGGAAGAAGTTGTAGCCATGATAATTGCGACACAAAATCTGAAACACAAGTCCATAATTGCATTGACCTATTCCTGCGGTTTACGGCGAAGTGAGCTTATTAACCTGAAGCTCGAGGACATTGATTCAAAAAGAATGGTAATAAAACTCAGAGGAACCAAAGGTAGAAAGGACAGGTATGTTCAACTTGCAAAAGCATCTCTTAATCTTCTGAGAAAATACTACTTAAAAGAGAAGCCTGTCAACTGGGTTTTTGAAGGGGCTGATGGAGGCCAATACAGTGCGACCAGCATATTCAACGTAATTAAAAATTCCGCCAGCAAAGCAGGTATCAAAAAGCGTGTATATCCACACATTCTCCGCCATAGCTTTGCCACTCATCATTTGGAGCAGGGTACCGATTTGCGTTATATACAGGCTTGGCTGGGTCATGCAAGCTCTAAAACAACCGAAGTTTATACCCGTGTAAGTAAAAAAGACCTTGCAAGGTTCAAAAACCCTTTAGACGAAATATATGAGGGGGATGACTAAATAAATAATATCAATTTAAACTTAAAAATCCAAATTGAAAATTTAGCGCCGGGATTCACCCGGTTTTTGAACAAAGGCTACTCAATCGTGGCCAATTTGGTTTAACTCCACCCTTGAATACTTTGTATCCTTTGTC
>PWHJ01000212.1 GCA_003554865.1 Bacteroidota bacterium
CTATGGCACCTTAATTTGTCAATTTATGTATACAATCTATATGTAGTATGTGTGATGTATTTTTAGTGCTGTATTATACTATATCTTGTGTTTATCCTTTCAGCATACTCACGTCGAAAACCCGAAATTCCATTTATTGCCATTTATGCAGATCCGAATGTCAACGAATTTTTGAGCCACGTGCTAATGAATTTCTGAGCCACTGTGCTAGCGAATAAGTGAGCCAGTAAGCCTGAGTATCAATCCCTGTCTTTTGGTCCTTGTCAAATCAATCATAGAAAGCTTGTCGTCGGGGCTGTTAAGATGTGGTCAACGCCGAAGGCGTTGTCCAAGCTGTTGTGGGCTCTGTGGGTAACTCCTGTCAGGGAGTTATCCATAGAATCCACAACAGTCGCATCTTAATAGCCCATCATCCTTGTTCCATTCGGTAGGACGGGTTGTTCATATTAAGGATATGGGACCGAAAGGTGAGCCGATCCACTAAAGCAGTGATCAATGTGGGGTTTTCAAAGAGTTCTGTCCACCTTGAAAATTCAAGGTTGCTGCTGATTATCACACTGCTTTTTTCCGCCCGGTCGGAAATGACCTTGAAAAGAAGCTCGGATTGATGGCGGTTGAAGCTCAGATAGGACAGTTCATCCAGAATCAATAATTCTGTTTTCTGTAGTTGTTTTTCTACCTTTTGCAGTTCCCGGTGGTCTTTGGCTTCCACCAGGAGAGTCGCCAGGGTGGCAGCTGTAAAGAATTTGACCCGGAATCCCGCTTCACAAGCTTTTAACCCCAACGCAATGCTCAAGTGGGTTTTACCACCCCCTGAATTGCCAATCATCACGATGTTTTGTCTTTTTCTGATGTAGTCGCAGGTGGCCAGTTCATGGATAAAGGCGTCCTCCACGTGGAGTAATCGTTTTAAATCCAGCTCGTCCAGTGTTTTGGGATGCGGAAACCCGGCGGCTTTGATCCGTCTTTTCTCCTGATTGATCCGGCGAGATTCCAATTCCTGTTTCATCATTGCCAGGAGAAATTCTTCGTAGCCCGGCTGGTCTGTTTGACGCAGCACTTCCTGATATCTGGAAAAACTGGGAATTCGCAGTTGCTTGGCGTATAGGGCGATCACTTCTTGTTTCCCGTTCATCGGCACACCACCTGGTATTTTCGATCATAGGCTGAAAGGTCCATGGGATGAACGGTGATACGATCGGCTGAACTTGGCAGGGGATCCGTGGGTGGGTTGAGTTCACTTCTCACCAGTTCAATGGTGGGTTGAGTCCCCATTGGCAGCTTGTCACGGATGGCCAGGAGCCGGTCAACGCCATGATCGATGCTTAGTTGTAATAGCTTGACGGTGTCTTTGGCATCGTTGGGGAAGGTTTTACCCCAATCGAGCAGAGCTGTTGCCCCGGATGTACGAACAGGTTTGGCGTGGTAGACAGACCGGGGTTTTTGTTCTAGCAGGGGCAGGTAGTGCTCCAGCTGATACAAAAATTCTCCTTGCCGGTAACTTCGTTGATGGGTAGCGACTTTCTCTGCGTTGTCATAGCAAGCGATTTCATTGCCAAAGGCTTTGACGCTGATCTGACGACCCACCCACTTGACTGGTACGGAATAGCGGTTTCGGTCAAACTGAAACGTGCTGTCATCATACACGCGTGAATTGACAGTTCTACTGGTGTCAAAGTTGTACTCGGGCAACGGGATCAGGGCGTGACAATCTGCTTTGGATTGTTCCCCTACAGTTTGGCTCCGGCCCTGAATATGGTGTTTTCGGTATTCCAGGCAACCTGCGATCAAAAGCTCATTGAGTTCGTCGATGCTGTCCACTCGTGGAATGGGGACCATGAGGTTGCGTCGGGACCAACCCACCAGGTTTTCCACCAGCGATTTTTCGTTGCCACTGTTGATATTGGTAAAATGCGTCTTGAAGGCATAATGGGCACCAAGTGCCTGGTAGCCGGCCTGCGGTTTGGCATGAAGGCCGAAGCCTTCTTTAACCCCAACGCGAGCATTATCAAAGATGATTTTTTCGGGGACGCCATTAAAGTGGGTAAAGGCATCCACATGCCCTTCTAAAAAGGATTCTTGGTTTTGGCGATAAAAACCTTTCACAAAGATGTCTGCACTATTGCATAATCGATAGCAGAATAATTGAACTTTGTTTTTGATGCCTTTCAGGTAAATGGTTCCTTCACCCCAATCCACTTGGGCTGCTTCACCAGGATCGAATTCCAGGGGCATAAAGGCTTCTTTGTACTTGGGTCTCATTTCTTTGACGATATTTCGAATGGCAGATTCACTGCCGGTGTAACCTTTTTCTTTTTTCAAGCGATGATAAATCCGTCTGGCGGTATGGCGTTGTTTTTTCAATCCTTCTGTTTCGTCCTGCTTTAGGCAATCTTGAATAAAGTGAAGAACCGGTTCTGTCACTACAGTGGCTACTCGTTCGTAGGGTTTTCTCTCCCAGGGAACATGGTTGCCGTCGCAGTATTTTTTAACCGTGTTTCTTGAAATACCCAGTCTGCGGGCTATTTCTCGCTGGCTGATGTTCTCATGGGTATGCATTTTTCGTATTTGGCCATATAATTCCACGTCCACGATCACGCCTTTCACCCTCCAATCAATTGTGTTGTTGCTCTCAATTGTATCGGAGTTTGGATTTGGTGGCTCACTTTTTCGTTAGCATTTCTGGTTTGATATCCTCGTGGACTGGCTCACTTTTTCATTAGCACAAAGGATGGTTTTGGCTCACTTTTAGATTAGCATATGCAAAAACCATCAGATTTTTTATCCATTGTTCTCACCTAAAAAATTAATCACTCACTTTAAACTGTCAACGAATCCTTGACAGTTGGATCAATCCTCTTTTGTACTTTCCAAAAGCTTATCAAAATCGCTTTTAAACAGCCTATCCTGAATAATTCGATATTTTTCAAATTCACTCTCTGCATGAGCTTTAGCAATTTCAGCTGTAACTTTTCCAGCATCTTGCAAAACTTCACGATCAGTCGCTTCTATAAAACGGTTAAGTCGTATTTCCCAGTCACTCATGGTCATGGGAATATGCCGTAGAGCCATGTCCTCCGCAATATCTAAATAAGCAGAAACAAGTCTCTGTAGTTGTGCCATTTCTGATTTGCTCAAATAATTCTTAGCAACGGATACATCAAATTTTTGGATTTTTCCATCTGGCGCGTCTTTCCAACTTGTCAATCCCATATGCTTCTTTTCTGCATCTGCACGCTTATAGATGACTTCCGCAGCAGTGTGTCCATGAATAGCCCAATGAAGTTTATTCTGTACAGTTGAGAAAAAGCGCCTTGTAGCGGTTGCATTCACATCATAATCAATGGCTGTGGCATATATGTCGGTAATCTTTTGATAGAACTTTCTTTCGCTTAGTCGAATTTCACGAATGCGTTGAAGCTGTTCTTCAAAATATTGCTTCGTTAAAATGGAACCTCCGCTTTTCAGTCGTTCATCATCCATAGCAAACCCTTTAATCGTAAAATCTTTTACAATTTGATTTGCCCATTTGCGAAATTGTACAGCGCGTTCGTTATTTACTTTAAACCCAACAGCAATAATGACTTGAAGATTATAGTGATCTACATTACGTGAAACTTTTCTTTCTCCTTCTTTTTGAACTATTAAGAAATTCTTAATAGTTGCTATAGGTGCAAGTTCATTATCGTCATATATTTTTTTTATATGCTGATTTATTGCTGATACCGAAACATCATATAGTGTAGCCATCATCTTCTGCGTAAGCCAAATGTTTTCATCTTCATATCTCATCTCAAAGCTTTGAGAATCATCACCTGTTGCAGCAATAAATGTCAGGTACTCTGCTGCGCTTGAACGAATTGCTATATCGTTTTTCTTTTTCACTAGATCACTCCCTTCATTACTTAGATTATGCTATGGATAAATATTTCGAACTTAATCGCTGATCAATACTACATCTTGCATAACAAACTTTTTTCTTGACATTTCTTCTGCAACATATTGTGGTTTGTATCCTTTCAGGATACTCACGTCGCACTATACATACAA
>PWHJ01000180.1 GCA_003554865.1 Bacteroidota bacterium
GGAGGGCCCCGGCACGGGGGCCCTTGAGCTTAACTAGACCGGCGGCTCACCGAATTAACACGAACTCGACGCGGCGGTTGCGCCAGCGTTCTTCGAGGTCGTCGTGAGGCACGATCGGCTCGCGCCCTCCTCGACCAACGGTTGTCATCCGATCTTCCTCAATACCTTCGTCTACCAGCGCTTGCTTGACCGACTCAGCGCGTGCTTCCGAGAGGGGAATTCGCCGTTCTTGCTCTTCGCGCTGCGTTCCGCTCAGATTCACCGCATGCCCCTCGATCTGGATAGCATAATCCTCGAACCGAGTGAAGATTTCACCGAGGCGCTTGATAACCATTACGTTTTGCTCACCATGCTCGTGGTCCGGATCGAGAATCAGACGGGGGCTCTCCGGTTCGAAGGTGATGCTCGGTATCTGGATGAAGAGACGGTCGCCTTCCCGATGGACCAGCACGTCGACCGGGATCTCCCCGGTTGTTGTGGTAACGTTTCCTAAGACGTCCCTCACCGTGAGCTCGTAGGGGTATACTTCCGCCGATATGACGCGAGAGCCGTCCTCACCCCTTCCGTCCCATACCAGTTCGGACGCCGGGTGGCCGCTACCGGAGAATCCCCGGAAGTGGTTGTCGTTTCGATCTCGAATCGCGAGGCTCCAATCAGCGATCTCCGCTCTGCTCTCGGTGTCGATCGAAATGAACAGCTCGTCGCGATCGCCGTCACCGTCAGGTGCAAACGGCACGGGGTCGAGCTCGACATCGACGTCGGGGGGCGTGGTGACCAGCAGAAGCTCCGGCGTGCGGGCTGTGGGCTCATTCCCTTTCTTGTAACGGACGCGATAGTTGGCCCGGTAGGTTCCGTCCCGGGCCGGCTCTCCGTCGTCGGTGGTCCCGTCCCAAACGATCTCATGTTCTCCAGCTATCTCACTCCCCTCGAAAGTGCGAACCACTTCACCGGTTTGGGAACGGATCCGGAACTCCCAGTGTTCGATCCCCTCGGTGAGATGGGTAAGAAGGCGAAAAGTGACTTCGTCGCGAATATCGTTCCCCGTTGGCGCAAAGCCCGTCTTGTCAGCCGTCACGAATACTCGGGTCGGACGGGTGTCCACGGTGAGCTCGTCCGTACGGTCGGAGCCTTGGTTGCCGGCCGAGTCCTCAGCGCGAACTTCGTAGCGATAGGCGCCGTCGGAGACGACGTTTCCTTCATCATCCCGCCCGTCCCAATCGAACGACTCGGCACGGCCTTCTTCCCAGCGAAATGATCGGACGACCCGGTCATCTTCGATCCGAATGATACGCCCTTCCCACAGTTGCTCTTCGGAGCTCTCCTGTCGGAAGCTAATCGACTGCCTGCCGTCACTTCCATCCGGTGAGAAGATGTGATTGTTCGCACTGACGGAAATCTCCGGCGGGGTCACGTCGAGCAGGAAACTGCTGCTCTGGGCCTGCTCGACCACGTCCGTATCATAGTGTACCTCGAGCTCGGCTTGGTACTCCCCTTCCGCGGCACGTCGACCGTGGCGGTCGTATCCGTCCCAGACAAACCGGTCAGGTACGCGGCTCCCGCCTGCGAAGGTCCGCACGGCCTCTCCATCGTCATCGAGGATGCGAAGGCTGTGCTCCAGAATACCTTCGGTGACCTCGAGCCGGGGGATCAAGGCGATAGTGTCGCGATCGCCGGTGCCGTTCGGTGAGAACGCTTCGTGTTGGACCGTCAAGAGCACAGGCGTGTCCGTCGTGTCCAACCGAAAACTGATCTCGTTGGAGTCTCCGCGGTTTCCAGCGCGGTCTTCACCGGAAATCTGGTAAGTGTATTCGTCGTCGGGCAGAAGCGTCCCGTCATCGCCCCGTCCGTCCCACTGATAGCGGAACGGAGGGCGATCAATCCAGCTGCGCCGGTAGACCACTTCACCATCCGAGTTGCGCACAGTGGCAACCCATTCCTTCGCCGTCGACGCCTCCTGGTAGATGATCATTGTATCACGGTGGCCATCCCCGGTAGGTGAGAAGGTTCGCGTCTCACCCCGAATGGTAGCGTCCGGAGGAGTTACATCGACTATAAACTCCGGAGATTCAGCAACCGGCTCGTTTCCGTTGCGATAGCGAGCGCGGAACCGGCCGACGTATTCGCCTTCGGCAATACGCTCACCGCTGTCCAGACGCCCGTCGAAGACAAGCTCTGCGGGTAGATCCGCATCGTCGCCTTCCTTGGTATAGATTGCGTCTCCCGAACCATCGATGACCTCAAATTTCCACTCCAAAAGCCCGGCTGTGACCGGAACGTCGAAATCAAAGGTAATCTCGTCGTTCCTGCCCGTGTCATTCGGCGCGAAGAAGCGCCGATCGATGCCGACGGACACGGGTGTTGGCTCCGTGTCCACGATGATGTTCGAAAGCGTCGTCCGGAATCGATTGCCTGCCCGGTCGGTGCTCGATAGCTCGTACGCGTAAACGCCGTCCTCAACGAATTCGCCGTCGTCGTTCAGAGCGTCCCACTCGAACGGTTCCGGCTCGTCACCTTCCCACCTCCAGGTTCGTACTGTTTGGCCCTCCGAGTCGATCATCTGTCCGATCCAGAGATCCTCCGAGGTGCCCGATTGCTCGACGGGGAGTACATCGCGATTGCCGTCCCCGTTGGGCGAGAAACGACGGTCGGGATCGAACGCAGTACTGACCTCCGCGGACGGAGCAGTGGTGTCAATGACTAGGTCGTATTCCCGGCTCTGCCGGATGTTATCCGCCTTGTCCCATGCTTCCACGAAAAAACGGTACTCGCCGTCCGGAAGACGCCTACCCTCATCGTCGGTACCGTGCCAGCGGAGCTCCGACGGTGCATCGATACCCGTCTCGAGCCGGGTCAGGCGGTCAAAAAAGGTGCGGACGGTACGCGCTTCCGGCCATTCGGCCGCCGTCTCCATCGTACGAACCGGTTCACCGGAGTCGTCCAAGACGACCAGTCGGTACCCCTCGAGAAGCGCGTCGCCTTCCGTTATAGAAAGCGGCAGCTCGAGATAATCGTTGACGCCGCTGTTGTTCGGTGCAAGATGGAACGGTTCATCGTATTCTAGGTCGATGGTCGGTGGTTCGTTCCCTCTGGTGTCCGTTCGGAGCGTCACCCCTCCACCTGCAGTCCACGTGCCGCCGTACAGCGGAGCGAACGCGGCCCGGGTTTCAAGCTCGTTCCGATATCGCGAGGCGGATCTGCCTCCTGATGCTGAGCTCCGGGCAGGCAGTTGGTGAGGGGCAGCGTCCGGCTCGGCCTCAGTGCCGGTCTCCCCCCCAGGAGTGCCACCGCTGTCCCACTGATCCGGGCTGATGGTCACCGAAAGCCCCGCACTTGGCACAAGGCTTCTTCTGGAGCGTTCTTGATCCAGGAGCTCCCCGGCATCGATCGTCCAGCCGGCTTGAAGCGACACCACGTCCCAGGCGGTGATGCCGGCTCCCAGGCTCATCCGTGCGTTGCGGAATGCCGGAAACGCGAGGTCCGTGTTCATGTCAATATGGAACGGTGCTTCATCCAGGAGTGTGAACCCCAAGCCGACGGCCGGCGTAAACGTAGACGGCGCTCCGCTATGATCCGCCATGGGCCGGTACGGAAAACCGATTCCGCGAAGAGCGGCACCCCACCGGAGCCCCGGGATTGGCGCCTCGTCGACCGGCCTCAGCACACCTAGGTCCACGCTCGTGCCCACATCGAAGTGGTCTCCCGTCCCCCCAAAGTCCAGGTTGAGCCCGGCACCTACCATGAGATCATCGTAGACGTCTCGGGAATAGCCGGCTCGCACTCCGAGGGTGGTTCCCAAGGCGACCTGCTCCGCCGGCGCGGTGAGAAACGACAATCCGGAGGAAAAGGTTCCGAATCGTGTGGGATGGCTTGCCGCAACCGAGCCCGCGTGTCCCGCGGGGCCTCCACCGTCCGGGCCGCCGAGATAGAGATAGCCGGCATCCAGAACGGTGCGCGCCTCAAGCCCCGATGCCGCCGGATTCCACACATCGGCTCGCGGTGAGTCTGTCA
>PWHJ01000136.1 GCA_003554865.1 Bacteroidota bacterium
AAGGCGATCCAGGATGTTACCGTGCAAGAGTCTTTGCCTGTATACGCCGAACCGGTAATCGGCCCGGCGGTCCCTGAAGACATGCTCCAGACAGAAGATGTGGATGGGCAGAAGCTAAAGATGCCCGTGGAAGTGGAAACCGACAACTTCAGGGTTTACGAGATAGACTGGTACCACTTAGGGGATAACGATGAAGTTCTTGATGGCGACCGGTTGACGATTACCTTTCACGGTGCCGTCGATCCGGAAAGTATTTTTACCGGATGGGACGGGAATGTGGATCAAACCCTAAGCGCCGGTGATGATTTCGGTTTCGAGAGTGAAGCTTCTTCAGGGGATAATGACGCCATTGTCTTTCGAGGTGATGCATCTAACCTGGGGATGCTTGATTTAGGATCAACAGACGTGGTGGAAGGGACAGTTGCCCCGGATGAGGATGCCGTGCTGTCGCTTTCCGGTGACGGCAAAACGGTGAGCGTAGATTTTGGCGATGAAAGTGAGAACGAGGAACTAACAGCCGGTGAAATCGACCTGCTCCGGTATGAGCCTACCAGCCATATAACCGATGAGGCAGGGAGGCGTTACCTGAACGCGTCGCACCGGCCCACCCGGATCAGCGGGTTTGCCGGGATGCTTTATTTGCCAGAGCTTGAATAGGGTTTTTACGGGAGATTGTAGAATCTATGCTAGAGGGTTCGGGAATCCTGGTGTGCAGTGCAGCCACCGAAATATGGCCCGGTTTACGAATTTATGTAAAACGGCTTAAAATGGCTGCACTGTACTCTTTTCTCCGGAAAAGAGGTGAGTTTGCCGTTGAGTGACGATCAGATCAAAGAGTTGCTTGTTCCTGCTGCTGCCGGTGACGCGCAGGCCAGGGAAAAAGTGATTGAACATTATCGCCCCTTTGTTTTGAAAGAAGCACAAAGGGTCTGCCGTCGTTTCCTGGACTGGAGCAATGACGAAGAACTGAGCGTAGCCCTGATCGCCTTTAACGAGGCCATAGATGCCCATGACCATGAAAAGGGCAGTTCTTTTGAATATTTTGCCCGCATGGTGATTAAGCGGCGCCTGGTCGACTATTTCCGCCAGAAAAACAGCGGCACCGAAGAAAGCTTGCCGGGGGATGAGGTAATCGCCCTTTCTCCGGTAGAAGAAGACTGGGACCGCAGTGCCAGAGCAGAAGAAGTGGGCAAGTACAAGCGCCTTTTACAAAAATATGATCTCGACTTTAAGAAAGTAGCCCGGCTGCAGCCACGGCATGAAAAAACACGGGAAGACTTGCAGCGGGCAGCAAAGGTGCTGGCGGGAAATAAAGAAATGATGCATACACTTATCGATAGCGGCAAACTGCCCAAGAAAAAATTATGTGAAGAGGCGGGCGTGACTTCACGCATGCTTGACCGGGGCCGGGCTTACGTGATTGCGCTGGCCCTGCTGCTGGCCGGTGACGAACTGCCTCACCTGAAAGATTACGCCTGGCAGCTGACCGGCAAAGGGGAAGGGGGGCAGCGGTAATGGAAAAGATCGAAGGTTTGGTTTTAGAAGTGGAGCAAAACGAGCTGGTCCTTTTTACCCCGGCCGGTGAGTTTTATACCGTGGCCCATCCCGGTGGAGAAATTCAGCCGGGCGACGAGGTGGAGTGCCCTCTGCCGAAATCACCCTCTCCGCCCGGCCGGCCGAAATATTTTGCGATAGCCGGTTTTGTGGCCGCAGCCGTGTTCCTGCTTTTTATGTTCCTGCCTCCCGGCATGTTGCCCTGGGCCGAAGAACCTGCTTCCGGTTACCTCGTCTTTGACGTCAACCCCAGCTTCGAGCTGGCCTACGACCGGGAGCTTACAGTAATAGAGTACCGGGCTTTAGATCCTACAGCCGAGCTGCTGTTGGAGGACTGCCCGGAAGGAGAAGATCTTTTTGACGTTTTGCCCCTTTTGATGCGGGGTTTAATCGATCACAATTACCTCGCACCGGACCGTCCGGGTAACCTGGTGATGATCACCATGGTTGCCGGGAACGCGGAAGTTGACCTGGACCCGGAACAGCTGGCCGCCTTCATCAGGGAGCAGCTGCACCTGTTTAACGTTTATGCCGCGGTCGGGATTTTTGAAAGCGACTTACAGAGGCGTAATACTGCCGAAGAAGCGGGTATCTCGATGAACCGCTACCTCCTGGAAGAAAGCATGCGCCGCCAGGGCAAAGAAGTTACAGAAGAACTGAGTATTGAAGAGATGGTCAGAGAAATCGAAGACGACCCTCCCGAAGAGTTAAAGGTGAAACCGGAGCCGGAAGACTCGCTGCTGCCCGACTTAGACAAAGAGGATGATCACGAGGAGTGCCCTGAGACCGCGGACGAATTAGAAAGGCCGGACCACCGGGAACCGGAAGAAGAAAAGGCGGAAGAAGAGGAGGAGCAGTTGAAGCTGCCCGATTTAGAAGATGAAGAGGAAAAAGAGCAGGTGGAGTCAAAAGATCCCGGTGATACCAGGGAACCCGAAGAACCTGCACTGCCTGATTTGCAGGAGGAAGAAGAAAAACCCGGGGAAAAAGACTCAGACGATGAACTGCCCGATTTGGAGCCGGACCCGGAACCGGAGTCTGAACCAGAACCTGCGCCGGAACCCGAGCCGGAGCCCGAACCCGAGCCTGAACCTGAACCGGAACCCGAGCCGGAGCCCGAACCGGAACTTCCCGATCTAAACGGTGACGACGACCCACCTGAGGACGATGGTGGAGACGAGTTGCCCGATCTTTAAGGTGAATACGTAAAAAACCCGGGAGATTGTTCCCGGGTTTTTGATATCTCTTTTTTGTTTGTTAAAGCCGTTTTTTACTCCTCCTCGTAGACTTCATCCTGGGGCGCTTCATCACCGTTACAGCCGGTAATGGAAAAAGAAATTGCCCCGACAAACAACATTGCTAACAATAAAAGCAAAACCTTCTTCATTGGTCACACCTCTTTTCTGGTATCTTCTCTTTTAAAAACCCTTGCAAATAATTCACTGTAAAACTTCTTTTTCCTGCCCCTAAAATTGGCTTAAACAAAATTTAATTTGTTTGACTGTTTGCTTAACTTTGCGCTGATAAAAAGATTTGACGACCTTGCCGGAGCAAGTTATATTAATAGTTGTATAATCTGGCAGGATAACCTTATGAAAATGAGAATTATTAGAAGAAGAGCCGTTGGTGCCGGGATAGCGGTACTCTTTTGCAATTTTGTCGATGCCGGCAGAGCTGACCTGGGCAAGGGAGTGAGCAATGATTAATAACGAGCGTGGTTACCGGGAAATAGAAAAGCTAAAAGATAAATTAGAGGCAGAAAAGATCAAAAACCGCAGGCTGGCGGAAAAGCTGAAGGAAAAGGATTTAGATTATGCCGAGTTCAGGTCACGCCTGCGGGAAGCGCAGCTCGAAAAAGAAAAAGCGCAGCGCGAGCTTAATAAAATCAAAAACAGCAGGCTTTGGAAGTTGACCCTTCCATTGCGCGTGGCTGCGGTTTTATGGTTGCGCCTTTTCGGTAAAGCAAAAAAGCAAAGCCTGCGTGAAATGCTAGGGCTTGAGTTGCCGGAAAGGGCTAAAAAAGCAAAAGAAACCAGGCAAAAGAAAAGCTACCAGGGTGGGCCGATGCTTCATCCTAAAAATCAAGCCGGTGAAGAGGCTTTAAAAGATGAGGCCGGGGCCAGGGGTTCGGATAAGGATCCCGGTTCCTTTGTTCTTTACCGGATTATTGGCAACGATCTCTACCCCCGCCACAGGAAAGGACAGTCCCGCGAAAACCTGCGCTTTATTTTAGAAAACGAGCCGCCGCTTGCAGGGTGTGAGAAAAAATTCGTCGTCAACCGGATCATCGACTCAGAAGAAGAGCAGGCGGTGATCGATCTGCTAAACGAGCACGGCTTTGCCTATATCCACGTTCCTTTCCGGCCGGAAGCATACAGGGGAGTTTCGCTGGATACCGGTTGCCTGCCGGGACCCGGTTACCTGGCCGGGGAGGAGTACGAGAAC
>PWHJ01000112.1 GCA_003554865.1 Bacteroidota bacterium
AAAACAAAAAAGCTTTAGAGGAAATAAAGGCAAACAAAGAAGACATTAAAGCAGAACTGCTGAGGCGGGAGCAAGAAGCCATACAAAAAGAACAGGAAAAAGAACAGGAGAAAGAAAAGAAAAAAGAAGCTATCAAGAAAGGTGAACAAAAAATAAAATTAGTATGGCACGAAGGAGAAATACTAAGAGGTTATATGGCTTTTGACGCTGAATTGGAAGTATTAGAAGAGTTAGGGCTTATTAAAAACATTGAAGGCTGGGGTCCGAAAGTTGAAAAGATAGGAGAGCAAATCGGTGAGGAGTTTACTTATCAGCAAGCAGTGGATTTTGCTAAGCCGATACAAGAAGAAAAGGAAAGGAAGCAAAAAGAAAGAGAAGAAAAGCGGAATGCAAAATTTGAAGAAGCGAAAAGAACAGGAGAAGCTGTTGTATTAACAGAAATAACTTGTGATTGCAACGACCCAGAAGAAGATTGTAGCCTTGATTTAATAAGAGAGTACGCCATGCCTGATGGAACAATTAAAGAAAAAAGAATACACACTTATTAATAGCAACGGGGAAGTTAAACCCTTCCCCTTCTTAAAACTTTTAAGGAGGTAAGTTAAGATGAACGGAGAACCTTTACAAAACATACTTGATAGACTGGCTGACAAAGGTTGGGCTGTTTTTTCTAAAAACCAACTTGACGATGTTATAAGGTTTGTGCAAGAAGACTTTTACTATAGGTGGAATATGACAGGCGGAGGCGGTTGGAGCGTTTTATTTGAAATAACTGGATTAGTAGAATAAAGGAGGTAAGTTAAAGTGATAACTTATAATCCCGAAGGAAAACCAGTTTTAACTTGCGTTTGTGGTAGCACGTGGTGGGTAACGGGGACTTCATTTTGTTGGGAATGTAACCGTCAATTAACAGAAGAGGAAATAAAAGAATATGAAGACGAAGTAGAACGTTTAAGCCGTTAAAAACGGCTTTTTCTTTTTTGTGCAGGATTTTAACGTATTTAATTGAATTGTACAAGCATGTTAGAAAACCGACTGCAGCAAATTTTAGACGAAAAAGGAATTAAAAAGGGCTGGTTAGCTAAACAGGTAGGTATAAGCAGAAATACAGTAACTAACCTTATTAACGGAGCTATACCCAGGCTTGATCTTGCTTTTAAAATAGACGAACACATAGATAGCATGATGATTAGAGATAAACCAGGGCTAACAAGCACTATACTTGATTACTATAAAAGCCGTGAGGAAGAAATAGTTCCCGAATTAGCTAAGTATAAACCCTACAAAAGCTAAAATTTTTTAACGTGATTTACCCGAATTAACCCTTTCTTTACGTATTCTATTATGAAGGGAATACGAAAGGAGGGGTTATTTATTTCCGTAGTAAAAGAAGAGTTAGAGGAAATTGAAAGGTTTTTAAAACAAATGGAATACGTAGACCTTACCGAGTTTGAACTTGACGAGGTTACTTGCGTTTTTTGCGTTTGCTGCGGAGTAGCGGAAGGAGTAGAACACCGTAGCTGGTGTAAGTTAAGTGACGTGTTAGAGCGTGTTAAGAGGTTGAAAAGGTTGTTTAGGCTTAGGGAGTATTTAGACTTTAAGGAGCATTTAGAACTACTTGAAAATTACAACGAAGAACTAAAAAAGGAGGAAAGACAAGCCAGTGATTAAAATTGAAATGCCTGATATTTATTTACAAGTAAACAATTTAGAAGAAGTTAAAATGTTAAAGGACTTTTTAAAAGACGTAGGTGGAGTTTACTTTATTTATGGAGAAGGTAACGAATTATTATATGTAGGTAAAACGAAAAGTTTCTACGATAGAATTTTAGTTTATTTTAACGAGAATAACGCTTATATACAAAACTTTGACGAGAAGATAGAACGAATAGACTTTTACCAGGTTAAAAATCCCTATGAACGCGAAATATACGAAACTTACGCTATTAACGAATATAGTCCTATTTATAACTTAGATAAAAACTATAATCTTACTGTTAATTATAATGATGGTTATTTTGAAGCTGATGAAGAAATACGGGTTTTGCGGGAAGAAAAAGAAGAATTAGAAGAAGAACTTAAAAGTTTAGTTGAAACAGAAAAGAGAAAATTTATTAACATGGAGAACGTGGATGGATTTAAAATACCAGAATTTTTAATAGAAAAGAACGTCAGTTACAAAGAAATAGAAGACGAAGACGGGGAATTAAATTCTGCAGACTTAGGGCGTTGTTTGCAAATAGAAAACCGCATTGAAGAATTAAATGAACAAATATATGAATTACAAAGAGATAAATCTGTTTACGGAAAATATATAGATTAAAAGGAGGGTTTTAAAATAACTTTAAATCGTAAAGATTGGGAAAAAATAGAACAGCAGTATATAACTAAAGAAAAAGACGAAGATGACTTAGTTGACGATTTGTTAGACGATGGTTATGACTTAGTAGAAGCTTACGAAGTTATCGAAGAAAAGGCTAAAATATGTCAAAAATGGGACTGTGAGAACTTATTTATACCGAACTCAAATAGACAAGCCTACTGCAGCGAAGATTGTAAATATGAGCAAAAGGACGCTTTAGAGAGACTACAAAAACACGGCACTTATTTAACGGAAAAGCAAAGGTGGAATGAATTAACTGAATACCCGATTAAAAAAGAGTTTACTATGGATAGGGAACAAAAAAGACACTGGGTAAATATAACCGCTTTAGACAGTCAAAAAGAGTATGTGCCTTATAAAGAAATTAATCGTGATGAAGCCGATAACTACCACGAGTTAAACAAAGAACAACTAGTTAAAACTTACAGAATAGAAGACTATGAAGACTTATAGTTTCTAACGGGGGATTTTGTGTAAGTAGGTGAGTTAAAAATTTTAAGTACCGTTAAACCCGCAAAGACTAACGGAGACGGCGGAAAGTTTAACGGTACTTTCTTATTTTCTTTGTAAACTACTAAGTCAAAGGAGGTTAAGGACGTGAGCTTAAAGGACTACTTTTTCTGCTATTCAACTACGCTTTACCACTTCCTAAGAGCTAACGGGCAGCGTTACGTTTGTAGCGGTTTACACGAAAAAACCATGAACAAGTTTTGGCTTTTCGAAAAGACCGAGGAGCTTAAACGTTTGTTAGACGAATACGACCAACGTAAAGCGGAGTTTAAAAGACGGCAAGGGGAAGTTTAGCGTGAAGGACTACTTTAGTCAAAAGAAGGACGTCTTAGAAGACGGCGGTTACCTACCCGTTCCTTACCAGGTTTACCGCAGCCTTTTACCTGAACTGGTAAAAAAGCACGGCAGTAAGGCAAGGGACGCTCTAACCGTTTTGTTCTACCTACACGCTTACGTAAACGCTAAAAGCGGTTGGGCTTACCCTAACTTTGAGGACGTAGTAAAAGACACGGGTATACACCGTAACCGCATTAAAAAGCTAATTGAACTACTGGAAGAAGAGGGCTTAGTTAAAACGGAAACCTTCAGCTACAAAGGTAAACCTAAACGTAGATATTTACCTTACTTCAAAAGGGCTAAGTACTAAAAATAGTACTCGTCTAAGTACTAAATTTAGTACTTGTCTAAGTACTAAAAACGAGAGACTAATAAGAATAACTTAATAATAATAAACGAATAAGAAGTACTTCTTTCTTACGAAAGAAGTAGAAGCCTTTTAACAAAGGCTTCTAGTACTTAAAAGATAGCGGGAGTTTTTACTTTAATAAATAAGGGAAGGGGAGGTTACTACGTTAACTCTTTTATATAAAAGAAAGGAGTTACTAACGTTGGGGTAAGGTAAAACTGCTAAGGGAATTTAGGGTAAATTCAAGAGGGGTTTTTGGAAAAACCACGTAGTTTTACCGTAAATTTAAGATATAAGTTAACTACGTTAGGGGTAAGTAAGGGAGACGTTAAAAGGACTTTAAAGAAAGAGGTAAAATCCGTTCCTCTTATTTCAAAATAATCAAGTGGTTTTCATAGAAAACCTTTGGGATTAT
>PWHJ01000077.1 GCA_003554865.1 Bacteroidota bacterium
CATATTAAATCATCAAATTTTTTGATGATTTTGGTAGATCAAAAAGGACTACAAGTTATAATGTAGAATACATAAACTGCATCCAAAAATTATATTTAAAGGAAAAACAATCCGGTAAGGTATATAGATAGTAGAACTAGAAATGTAAGCTTATCTTAATTCAAAAGAGCTGTATATTCTTAAAATTATATCTATTTAACCTAGAGGATTAATTAAACACTTCTAAAAGTTGTTTTAATGTTGGTTGAGAAGTGTCAGAGCAAAAAATCTTTAGAGTATATTTTTTGAGAACTACAGTTTTATCAAGATCGAGTGTTTGAAGTTTTGCTATATATATTTGGACAAGCATAGATGTTAAAGATAATTATTGGAAGGATTGTAAACTATGAGTGATGAGAATCCCAACGAAAAAGGTCAACAAGAGGCAATAAATCACTATCTCAAAAAAATCAGTGAAAATCCATATTTATCATATTTGCCAGGTTTTAGATCTCAGAGCTTTTATAAAGCGTTATTGGCTTCTTTTGTATATGCACTTACCATTTTAATTTTATTTATATCTATATTAATGGGGGATGTTGGCATTGGTCTATTCACGGCTGGTTTTGTAGCAGTCTGTGTTAGTATTTTGGGTATCCTGACAGCTTCTAAAAGAGGGTATATGACTTCTCGATATGTTATTGCGCTATTTTTGTCTTTTATAATCCTTATCGCTGGCGGGTCAATGATGCCTACATCTGATGATGTTGCAACTGATGAGCCTAAAGAAGAAACTGAAGTAGCAACTATGGAAGAAGAAGAAAAAGAGGAAGAAGAAACGGAAGAAGAAAAGGAACTAGAAATGATAGATATTGATATGGAAGGTGAAATATCTTTTGAAAATGATTCAGTAGTTTTGTCTGGTACTGCCAATTTTAAAGATGGTACGGAACTTGTTTATGAAGTAGAAAATTTTGATAACCTTGATGATTTCAAGGAAGGGAAAATGATAGTGGAAGATGGAGAATTTGAAGAAACAGTTGACATCTCTGATTTTAGCGAAGGTGAAATAATTGCTTGGGTAAGCTTTCAGCCCTTCAATCAGCCTGAAAAGGTTCAAGAAACTTACGGTGAAGAGGGCGAATATATTGAAGAAGACCTTGCAGATTTAGAATTTGAAACAACACATGTAAGAAAAGCACCGTTTGAATTTTCAGGAACTGGTGATACTGTAACAGATAACTTTGGATTAGATACAGGTTTAGCCATCTTAGAGTTGGAACATACTGGCGCTAGTAATTTTATAGTTGAAATAAATAATTCTGCTGGAACTCAATCAGAATTAATGGTAAACGAAATCGGAAATTATTCTGGAACAACCCTTACTTCTATAGATATCTCTGATGAATATTACCTGGAAGTAGAAGCGGATGGTTCTTGGGAAGGAACACTTACCCAGATGATACCTAAAGACAATCCTGATATCCCTGAAACTTTCACTGGCCAAGGAGATGAGGTGATATTTGTGGACATGGAACCCGGCAACATCAGATTTGATATGAGCCATGAAGGGCAAAGCAATTTTATTGTAACTGTGAACGATCAACACTTACTTGCTAACGATATTGGTGTTTATGAGGGTTCGGCAACTCAGCCAGTACAGGATACAGGGACTTATGTTATCAGTGTAGAAGCGGATGGTAAATGGAGTATTAGCTTGGAAGAACAGTGATTTTATATGCAACCAAGAATTTTCAATTTAACAGGATAAGTAGAAATATTAAGTAACTGAAGGAATGGGAAGACTAATTTCTTTAAAGGCTCTAAATCACTACCTAACAATTTCTCAATTTTAAAGGTGCTTTGAAAAATTCTTTGTTACTATCAAAAAACATGACAAGTAATGTCATAACCCACTTTCCTTCCTATCGCATTTTACCAAATAGAGCTGATATAATTATTTAAAATAATTACAGATATTTGAGGAAACGTTTCATAGTGGTTGGAAAAGGAAATGGATAATTTGCTTTTTAAAGGCTATGTTTACTTTTACGGTTTAAGTGCAGTCATTTTAGGTGGGCTAATCTATCTATTATTTTATCCTGCAGATATATATCTTTATCACTGGCTAGAGATTATAAACCTAGATAAGATAATTCATTTGGTTAGAAATTACACCCTACAAGCCTACCCCTATATGCCAGAATGGATAGTATTTTCGCTTCCGAATGGTTTGTGGGCGTTTGCTTATGCCATAATAATAACTTATTTGTGGTGGAGTAAAATTAGCCCATTTAAATATTTCTGGCTGTGCTCAATATTTGCATTAGGAATAGGTTACGAGTTACTTCAGTATTTGGAGGTGATTCCAGGGGTATTTTGTTATTACGATTTATTTCTATGTTTAGCAGGGGTTAGTTTGGGCATGATTATGGGAGTAAATTATTTAAACAAGGAGGTAAATTAAATTATGAAAAAGCGCTTAAGTTTGGGAGTTGCTTCAATAATTTTACTCATGTTGTTTCTGGTTTTAGCAGTGGGAAGTGGAACAGAGGAAGAGGTAGCGGAAAATGATGTTGGAGTTGATGAAGTCGATGAAGAAGTAGAGGAATTAGAGGAAGTAGGGCTTGCTGACGAAGACATTGCATTCGAGCCAGAGTCCTATGAAGGTTCAGGAGATGATGTTATCACCGTGGATGTGTCTCAAGGAGAACCTTTTTTGCTTTATGTTAGTGGAAATCAAGAAAGTTCTCACTTTGCTGTAACAGGATTTGATGATAATGATAATCAAACTGAATTGTTTGTAAATACTACTGAACCATATGAAGGGACTACTCTTGATTACGGAGACACTACAGTATTGGAGATAGACGCTCCTGGTGCATGGGAAGTAGAATTAAAAGCAATTCAAGATACGGAAGTAGCAGATGCACCAGGAACAATTGAAGGCAGTGGAGATGATGTTTTTATAGTGGATGGTTCTCCCGAAACAGTAAAAATTGAAGGGAATGAAGAAGCCAGCCATTTTAGCGTTCATGCCTATGAAATGCCTTTAGGCAGAGGAGATCTTTTAGTAAACACCACAGATCCATATGACGGGCGTTCAAGAATTTCTTCCGAGGTTGAGTTAATGGCCATAACTGCAGTGGGTGATTGGGAAGTAACTTTCGAGTAGAAAAATATAGAAAGGTTTGATCCTAATTGACTGATACTGTTTTTAAATGCCCCTATTGTGCTGAAGAGATAAAATATGAGGCTCAAAAATGCAAACATTGTGGGGAATGGCTTAATGAAAATGAGCAGAGTAAGTTTGATGAAAGTTTGGATAAACAAGAAGCAGCAGAAGATATTAATAGTTCTCAAGTGTTAAAGACGATTTTTGGTATAGTATCTTTGGTTGCATTTATTTTTATTGGCTATTTATTTGGTGGTTGGGTAGGATCGGTTATTGGGTTATTCTTATGGTTAGTTGGATTAGGTTCAATTGGGTTGACTAAAGACATTTCGGATGCTGGGGAAGCAGCGCGTCAAAATAAAAAGAAAGGTTAGTTTAAAAAATGGCCAAATGCCCCAAATGTAATGCTTCTTTAGAAGAAGAAATAAATTTGTGTGGTAATTGTAAAGCACAACTTGTTTGGAAAAATGGTGAGCCCAGGTTATCTGCCGGTTATGCCATTCAACAAGCGGGTTGTGCTTTAACCTCTTTGGGGTGTTTAATACCTATTTTAATTATTTTATTATTGATGATTTATGTGGTGTTTGTTTAATTAACTTGACTTAAAGAACATCGATTGATGCGAGATCAACTACAGCAAAAACCCACCGTTTGATTTAGATAAATCAGCGGTGGGTTTTTCAATGCTATCTGGATGGGCAGCCCATCCAAAAGCTGGCAGGGGAGACAGGACTCGAACCCGCAACCTTCGGCTTTGGAGGCCGCTGCTCTGCCAATTGAGCTACTCCCCTACTACACCTAAATTTTAATTGAATGAAGGATAATTGTCAA
>PWHJ01000129.1 GCA_003554865.1 Bacteroidota bacterium
CAGACAAGAAATATACTGCTGCGGACAAAAAAAAGATAACAGCGGATTGGAACAACTTGTTTCCTTCTCTGGGAGTGTGCGAAAGGATGCATTTAATGAACCGGGCCGGGCTGTTGCTTGTATGCATATTGTTCATGTTAAGAGAGGAAACGATCATTATTATCCTACCCTCCATTTTAATAATTTGACAGCCGCGAGGGGTGCAATTGGATTGTTTTAGAACATTGAATTAAGAGAAGTTCAAATGGCATGCATTATAAAGTATACGAGGAGTGCGCTGAAAAGTTAAGAAGAGAGGCGTTAATACCGTTTAAATGTAAACTAATGGGGAGGAGAGTAATATGCACAAATCTGGTTTCACAATAAAAGCAGTGCTCATCCTGCTGCTACTGGCAGCCATGTTACTGGCTGTATCTGGTGCTGTACATGCCACCACCTACATATACGACGACCTGGGGCGTCTAACAGAAGTCATCTACGATGATGGCCAAAGGGTGCTCTACGAGTACGACGCAGCTGGCAACATCACCTCAGTGGAAGTAATACCGTCTTTGCAGTTGGAACCCATAGGTGACCGTTATGCCGTGGTAGGCCAGAAGCTCGAATTCACCGTGCAGGCTTCAGGTGAAGGCGAGTTTAACTACTCTGCGGACAACCTTCCGGAGGGAGCAGTATTTGACGCATCCACCCGCACCTTCAGCTGGACACCTGCTGAAGATCAGGTGGGTGAGCACACCGGCATCTACTTCCAGGTGGAAAGTAAAGATGCTAAAGCTACCGAAGAAATAACCATAACCGTCTCTCAAGAAAACACCCCTGCGGGGGAAGGCATAATAATCAAGGACGAAGAAAGCGGAGCGGAGCTGGTCTTTGAAGAAGTGGAAAGTACGGGAACCACAACCATAGATGTAACCCATGACCTTACGGAGGAGGAATACCAGGAAGCCAACCTTCTGCCGGGATACTACCAGATAACCACTACAGCTGAAGCCTCGGGTAAAGTAGAAATAATCCTGGACTACGACGCCAGAGGCTACGTGGGCGAAGAAGAAGCCCTGCGGCTCTATCACCTTAAAGACGGGCGGGCCGAGGACATAACCCACCCCCTTGAACCCGGTCCCGGGGGCAACCCTGACACCGAAGCAGGCACCATCAGGGGAGTAACCCAAAGCTTCTCGGGGTTTGCCGTGGGGGCACCGTCTAAGATAAACCTTTCGTTGGAAGGTGACCCGGTTCGGCTAAACGCCTACCTGCCACCGGAAAAGGAAGTGCACTGGGAAAGCAGTAATGAAGAAATAGTAACTGTCTCCCCGGAAGCAAAGCTAACCCCACACTCACTGGGCCAGGCTGTAGTAACCGGTAAAACCGAAGACGGCAGTTACAGTTTAGAATACCAGGTAACAGTAACCACACCGGTGTTGGAATGGGCAACGCCCTTGGAAGAAAAGGTATCTATTCCTGGCACTTTTCTGGTAGAGTTTCACCTTTATGATGAAAACCGTGCTCCACTTTGCTCAAGCAACCTGGAAGTTCACCTGGTAGAAGAAACCGGGGAAACAACCTCTGTATACCCTGTAAGCGGTACACCTGAAGAAGAAGGCTGCCTCTACCGGAAAGAAATAGACACCCAAGAAGCGGGCCTGCAGCCTGGCCGGGGCTATACTGTAAAAGTAAACATGGACGGCTACGCTCTTGCAGAATCCGGGTTCTCTACTAAAAAGCAAGTTCAACTTACTATAACGCCTGAAGTTTTGGACCTGCAAAAAGGAGAACAAAAGCAACTGCAGGTGGATCTCATACAGCCGGAATCCGGTTACACCCTGGAATACAACAGCACCGATGAGCAAACCGTCACAGTAGACAAAAGCGGAAAAGTAACCGCGGAAGCAGAAGGTGCTGCGGAAATAATAATAACTGCTGATGCAGAAGGGTATAATTCAACCTCGGAAACCCTGCCGGTAACTATTACAGAAAAAGACACTGAAAGCCCGGATCCCTCTCCCAGGGACCCCACTCCTTCTCCCGACCCGGAACCCGAACCTGAGCTGGAAGAACCCGAAGATCCGTCAATTACACCGTTAGACACCACCCGCCTGCACGGCCCGGACCGCTACCGTACTGCTGTGGAAATAAGCCGGGAAGCTTACCCCGAAGAAGGCAGTGCTGAAGCAGTAGTCTTGGCCCGGGGGGATGACTTTCCCGATGCTCTGGCCGGGGTTCCCCTGGCCCACGACCGTAACGCCCCACTTTTGCTTACCCGCCCGGATATGCTTCCCGGGGCAACTGCTGCGGAAATCAGCCGGATACTGCCGGAAGATAAGACCGTCTATGTCCTGGGAGGAGCAGCGGCTGTAAACCCGGAAGTGGTAGAACATCTCCGGCAAAACCACACTGTAAAACGCCTGGCCGGGGAAAACCGCTATGAAACCGCCACCACCATAGCAGAAGCCCTCACCGAAAACCCGCAAGAAACCTTTCTAACCACTGGCCGGGACTTCCCCGATGCGGTGGCTGCCTCTGGTGCGGCAGCCACCCGGGGTGCACCCGTATTACTAACCGCTCCGGACAATTTTCCGGAAAGCACTGCGGGTTACTTCTCTTCTTATAAAGACAAGCTCTCAGAAGTGTATATCATAGGAGGAACAGCCGCGGTGGGCCAACAGATCTACCGTAAAGCGGGCGGCACGCACAGGATTGCCGGAACCAACCGCTGGGAAACCGCGGTAGAAACAGCAGAGCACTTTCATGAAGTCCCGGAAAACATCACCCTGGCCACGGGGCGTGACTATCCCGATGCCCTTACCGGCGGAGCATACGCTGCCTCCATGGAGGCCCCGCTTTTGCTAACTTCCACCGGCAAGTTGCCTCCGGAAGTAAAGGACTATCTGCATGATCTGGAACTTCCTCCGGAAAACCTTTGCACCTTTGGAGGCACCGGTGCAGTGGCAGAAGAAATTGTGGATCAGGTTGAAATAATCCTGGGAAATAAGGAGTAAAGGCCACAAAAGGCCCGGCAGATGAAACTGCCGGGCCTTAACTAACCTGCAATCATGCAGTTGGAACTGCCTACTGCAGCTTTTCTATGTGTTCCTTGCTATAACACAGCGGAGAATAATAAAAAAGAATATTTTCCATTACCTCCTCACCTATCCCGGGAGTAAACAGGTGACCGACCGCTACGACTACGGCCCCTACGGCGAGCTGGTGGAAAGCAGCGGAGAAACCCAAACCCCCTTCCTGTACAATGGCCGTGACGGGGTTATGACCGAAGACAACGGCCTCTACTACATGCGGGCCCGCTATTACAACCCGGAGATCAAGCGTTTTATCAACCGGGATGTAATACGTGGCGAGATAGTTGACGGCAGGAGCCTCAACCGTTATGCTTATGCTACGGGAGAGCCGGTATCCTTAATAGACCCCTTTGGGCTGTGCCCGGAAGACAGCCAGTCATCTATATGGCACACGTTATTGGATGTAGCGGGGGTATTTATACCTGTAGTGCCTGATGCAATAAATGCCGCCTGGTATGCCATAAAGGGGGATTATACTAATGCTGCGATATCAATTGCCAGCGCGATACCGGTGCTCGGCTTTGCAGTAGAAGGTGTAAAGTGGGGAAGCCGGGCTTTTAGAAGCGCCCGTTTTGGCTCTAACCTGTTGCAGCATGGAAGCAGGGCTTATGACGGGGCAACCACCCTTGGCAGATTAGGCCAAGCGGGGTTAGGCCGCACAGCCCGTATAGGCACGGGTATCACGGACTGGGGTGGTGCAGCCCTACGGCGTGCGGGAGACCGTGCAGGCTCTGCAGTGGATGCGGCAAGAAGCAGCAGGGCGGGCAGGTTTGCTTCCAGGCAGGCGAGCCGTTTAACCGATGCACCCGCCTCCCGCACAGCAAGAAGACTGGTTGCTGATGAGGCAGGGGGTATTGGAAGGCAAACTGCAAGACAAGGCAG
>PWHJ01000030.1 GCA_003554865.1 Bacteroidota bacterium
GCATCCCTCCCCCTGCCGTAATGGATCCCGCCTATTAGTCTTGCCACCAAATCATCGTTTTTAATCACCGGATGCTTTACGTTAAATTGCAGGGAGTTAAGAGAGGTTTCATGGTAAACCCGCCATTGTGTTCCACCCTCTTCGGGATAAAAAGTAATTTCATAAGGGGGGGCATCATTATTTTCATTGTTGGGCTCCTCGTCAAGCTCTCTGAAACCCTCATACCATATGGCCGGGAACCCCCTGCTCTGATGCAGATCCCACCCCATATTCCAAAAATCTACAAAAGCATAGCCGAAAAACTCCTCGTTTTGATCTTCATACAAATAAAATCCCGGAAGCTCACCCGACTGGTCGTGTGATGAGCTTACCCGCATCCAGGTGAGACCAATTCTGGTATCATTATGGGTATATCCTAAATTTAACATAATGGGGACCTCCGGACTGTGGCTAGTTATAACCGGACTTATCTCATCACCGTAATCTCTGCGGGCATCCATAAAAATATCTTCGGGCAGATTTTCCTCATCCACCCATTGTGCCTCATCATATATCCGCACTTCTGATCCCAGGTTCATATCGGCCCCTCCAACAAAAAGGGTGCCCGGGAAATAATGAATACCGAAATCAAATCCTGTTACAGGCTCTTCACCGTTATTGTTATTAAAGTAAAAACTGCTTATCTCTTTTTTCTCATCTGAAATTAAAGCAGAAGAAGTCAATAAGGGAAGTTTGCCGGAATTTTCCTTATTATTCTCCTGCACCGGCGCTGCAGATATTAAATGCATTGTAAATATTAAAGCGGTAATAAAAGCAAAAGACTTTTGCATAATTATATAAGTTTTAGTTAATATTTTGAGAATCATTTAATTTTGCTTACCATAGCTAACCGCTCAAGTTGCCGTCACACAAATCTTTACGCATCCTTAATACTGAGCTGTATACGCCTGCGCTCCACATCAACATCGACCACCTTCACTGTTACCGTATCATTCAGCTTGACAATTTCGTTCGGATCCTTTACGAAGCGGTCAGCCAGCCTTGATATATGAACAAGACCGTCCTGCTTGACTCCCACATCGACAAAAGCACCAAAATTGGTGATATTTGTAACAATGCCCGGCAAAACCATTCCCGGCTTCAGATCTTCAACTTTAAACACCTCAGAGGAAAACTCGAAAACACCTATCTTCTCCCTCGGATCTCTTCCGGGTTTCTCAAGCTCCTGCATTATGTCGTTCAGTGTTGGCAATCCGGTTTTGTCGGTCACATATTTTTCAAGATCTATTTTTTTTCTGAGCTCTTCGTTACTGATCAGTTCTTCAATTGTAACACCATGATCTTTGGCCATTTTCTCGACTACCGGGTAACTTTCAGGATGAACGGCAGAATTGTCAAGAGGGTTTACCCCTCCCTCAATTCTCAAAAAGCCGGCACATTGTTCAAAAGCCTTATCTCCCAGGCGGTGTACTTTCTTCAACTCCCAGCGTGATGAAAAAGGCCCGTTTTCTTTGCGGTGATCAACAATATTTTGTGCAAGCTGGGGTCCCAGACCGGAGACATAGGTAAGCAAATGCCTGCTGGCTGTATTGAGGTTAACACCTACAAGATTTACACAGCTTTCCACTTCCCTGTCAAGACTCTCTTTTAATTTCACCTGGTCAACATCATGCTGGTACTGGCCCACCCCAATCGATTTGGGATCTATTTTCACAAGTTCTGCCAGCGGATCCATCAACCTGCGGCCAATTGAAACCGCACCGCGGACAGATACATCGTATTGGGGAAACTCTTCGCGTGCCACCCTGGAGGCAGAATATACAGATGCACCACTTTCGTTCACAACAAAAACCTGCACCTTTCTGTCGAACTTCACCCTGCGTATCAGGTTCTCAGTCTCACGACCGGCTGTACCGTTACCCACCGCAATAGCCTCGATTTTATACATTGAAGTCAGGGAAGCTATCTTTTTGACGGCCATCTTGGTTTCCTCCTGAGGTTTATGGGGATAGATGGTTTCATTATGCATAAGGTTACCCTGAGCATCAAGGCAAACCACCTTGCAGCCTGTACGAAAGCCGGGGTCTATTGCCATAACATTTTTTTGCCCAAGCGGAGGGGCCAGCAACAATTGCCTGACATTGGCAGCAAATACCTTAATAGCCTCCTCGTCAGCTTTTTCCTTTGAATAAGACCTGAATTCATTCTCGATGGAAGGCTTGAGCAAACGCTTGTAGCTGTCTTTAACGGCAATTTCGACATAACGCGCAGAAGATGTGCCTGTTGCCTTCACAAACATCTCTGCGAGCCTCTCAACAGCCTTTTCTTCGGAAGGCTCTATGGAAAGCTTGAGAAAACCCTCTTCCTCTCCCCTTCGCACAGCCAGGAACCTATGCGAAGGGCAACGACTCAAAGGCTCCTGAAAATCAAAATAATCAAAGTACTTTGCCCCCTCTTCTTTCTTGCCTTTTGCAATTTTTGTCCTTATTACCCCCTCCTTTTCAAACAGCTCGCGAACAGAGTTCCTTGCCCTTGTATCTTCGTTTATCCATTCTGCAACAATATCGCAGGCACCCTTCATGGCATCCTCGACCGAAGTCACTTCACCGCTCAAAAACCCGCCAGCTTTCTCCTCAGCATCTTCAACCTGGTGCATAACAATTGCAGCCAGAGGCTCAAGTCCCCTTTCCCTTGCAACAGATGCCCTTGTCTTTCTCTTGGGTTTATATGGAAGATAGATATCCTCAAGCTCAGTGAGAGTCGAAGCCGCCTCAATCAAGTTTTTCAGCTCCAGGGTAAGGGCTCCCTGCTCTTCAATCGATTTTAAAATTGTCTCCCTCCTGCTGTCAAGTTCCTTCAACTTTTCAGTCTCCCTTTTGACGGCATCTATCTGAGTTTCATCAAGATTTCCCGTCAGCTCTTTTCGGTAACGGCTTATAAAAGGTATCGTGGCACCTTCTTCAAGAAGTCTTATAGTATTTTCAACACCCGATTCTGCAATTGAGAGTTTTGCGGATATAATTTTTGCGTAGGATCTTTTTTTCATAAAAAACAAGTTAGCTACACAAAATTAATACTTTTACTCCAACCTGAGCACCCCTACAAGCAAAAAGATGCAATGAAAGATTTAAAGAAAAATTTCAAAAAGCTATTTCTCAGAACCGCTTATAATATCTTTCAGTTTCTCCCATTCATAAACAATCTCCGAACACGTATCTTGCAGGAAGCGGGAATCGTGAACACCTTTTTCCTCTATTTTAGAAGCCAGTTTGGCAAGCCGGTTGAAGCACATGCTGAGTGCGGCTCCCTTAAGCTTATGAGACAATCTTTCAACTTCCCGCGTATTGTTCTCACGGACAGCCTTTTGGAGAGAACCGACATATTCGGAAAAATAACCGGATACATTTCTTATCATTTTGTTAAATATATCCATATTGTTATCTATTCTTTCCAAAAGGGTGCTCCTGTCGAAATGTTCAACTTCCTTTGAACCGGTCTCGGGGCAAACATTCTCTTTGCCGGCTGTCTTATAGAGATATTTTTCAAATATCTCCCTCAGGCTGTCCAATCCGACCGGTTTTGTAAGAAAATCATCCATCCCTGCATTAAGGCAATTCTCTTTGTTTTCCTTTACCCCGCCTGCTGTTATGGCAATTATGGGAATACTGGGTGCAGCAGAGGGTTCGTTTTCCCGTATTTGCCTGGCAGCTTCTATACCATCCATTTCAGGCATCTGTACATCAATTAATACAAGATCAACCTCTCTATTTTTCACTCCATTGACAACATCCTTTCCACTTTGGGCTTCAATTACTTCAGCAGCAGGAACAATCTCGCGAATAAGGCTTTTGATAAGGAACATACTTATCGGGGAATCTTCGCCTACGATCACTACAGGTTTTTCAGGGACTGATTGTTCCGGTAGGGTTCTGCTTGAGTGGCTCTTTTTTTCGCCGCCACCCTTTTTGTCTCTTTCATAATCCGTTTCAATTGAAAAAAAGAATGTACTGCCCTTGTCCGGTTCGCTTTCAAGCTCAATAAAGCTGCCCATTTTTTTGGCAAGCAAGTTTGAAATTACCAGTCCTAATCCGGTGCCCCCATACTTTTTAGTTATTGAAGCATCGGCCTGGGAAAAAGATCTGAACAACTTTTTTTGCTGCTCTTTGGTTATCCCGATTCCGGTATCGCGCACTGAGAAAGTAAATCTTCCCTTTCCCGGAGCCACTTCTTTGAATTTAACACTTAGTTCCACCTCCCCCTTTTCTGTAAATTTGACCGCATTGCTTAGCAAATTAATAAGTATCTGTTTAAGGCGCACAGGATCAACAGTTGCAAATCCGGGCCCCTCCCCTTCTATATTTAAAAGAAGGTCCAGCCCTTTACGCGAAGCCTGATATTTTAATATCTCCGTTGTCCTTGCCATCAGCTCCGGCAAATCTGTTTTAACCGGATCAAGCTCGAGCCTGCCAGCTTCTATTTTGGAAAAATCAAGTATGTCATTGACAATCTCCAGCAGTGAGTGTGCCGAAACCGTGGCACTTTCCACATATTTTTTCTGTGTGGGGTTCAGTGGTGTACTGGCAAGCAGCTCGGTGAAACCAATTACACCGTTAAGAGGAGTACGTATTTCGTGAGTCATGTTGGCCAAAAATTGAGACTTGGCTTTATTGGCAGCTTCAGCCTGCTCTTTTGCAGCAATAAGCTCTTTTTCGGAAGAAACCTTTTGATGTGCATCCGTCAGTGTATCTGCCAGCACTTTCAAAAGCATTATTTCATTATCCTGCCAGCTCCTTTTATATCTTACTGATTCAAAACCAAGTATTCCCCTTGTTTGTCCGTTTACAACAAGTGGGACATAAAGAAGGGATTTAATACCCTGAAAAATAAACTTCTCTTTTTCAACCGAAGCCTCAGGGGGAAGGTTATTTACATCAGGAATGTTAATAACCTCATTTTTGTTTATCCGCCCGAGCGACCAGGGCCTCTCATCAAGCCGGCTACCCTTTATGTTGGCGGCTTCAGGAGAAATGCCTTCGGAGCACCATTCATAAACACTTGAAACTGTTTCGCGGTCAGTCGAAAACAAAAAAACATATGCACGGTCAACATTGAAAAACTTACCTGTCCTTCCAAGCATCAGATTAATCTTTTTATCAATGTTATCGATTCCGGCACTTACAAATTCGGATGATATTTCTGCAATCATTTCCTGAAAGCGGTTGCGGTATTCAATGGCATCCTCTGCCATCTTCCTCTCGGTTATATCCCTGGCCGCAGCATAAATGAGTGATCCTTGGGGATGAGAGCGCCATTCAATATACCGGTAATATCCTTCCTTTGTTCTGTAGCGGTTGACAAAATTGAAGACTTTCATCTGGCCAGCCAGTTGCCCTATAGCCCTGCGGGTGGGATCAATATCTTCCGGATGGATAAGTTCAATGTAGTTTCTTTGCAGAAGCTCCTCCAGGGGGTAGCCCAGAACATTTTCCCATTCCCTGTTCAGCTTAATAAAATTACCCTTGGTATCAGCTATACAAAGAAGGTCCAGATTTACTGAAAAAAAACCGTCCAGCTCGTTTTTTTGCCTGAGCATTTGGTTTTCAGCTTTGATCCTGCTTATCAGCATTCCGGTAAGATCAGCATAAGCCTCCACCAATGCGGGATTTTTCAGGTGCCTGCCTTTTGTGAACATTAACGTAAAGTCGCCTATCATCACCTTATCTTTTGTGGTCTTGACAATGGCAACCTCGCCTATCCCAAATGTTTTTTCCAGAAGCTTCACAATTGCAGGAGATAAAGTTTTACGGGTTAAATCCCTTAGCCGCCTGAAATAGGTTATCTTTTTTCCGCTTATCATTTCCTCCCTTACAGGATCATAATCCCATTTTTTCCCGGCTATGGGAAAGCCGAGCATTGCAGCAGCCTGCCTTATGTGCTCATTGACCCCGCTAATGCCAAATGTAGTAAAATCACGGCCGTTCTCATCAAATACATTGAGTGCCACGTAAGATGCCCCCGATATTTCTGCCATACGTGAGGCCACTTCCGTGTAGTCAATGTTTTCAGCAGTGTATTCGTTCAGCTTTTTTGATGCGGCGGCAATAATACGCTGATAAGTAACATCTGTATAAATGGCAGAAAAATAATTCTTTTCGGGTGAATAGACCTGAACCTTGTACCATCGTCCTGTTTCAGGCGAGTATTTTTCAAATTCCTCATATCCTCCCTTAAGCGCAATTTCTCCATACAAAAAGATCTTCCGCGAATCATCTTCTGTAATGAATGATTTAACCTTTGAAGCACTCTTGCCTTCAATATGGCCTGAGGTCAAACCGCTGAGCTCTTCAAAGGTTTTGTTAACCTCAATAAATTCATAATCGGCAGGGACGCCTTCCCGGTCAACCACTATCTTATGAAGTGCATATCCGAAAGGAGCGGTTTTTACAAGATGCCTGTAGTGATCTTGAATCATTCTAAGAGGTTTTAAGGACCCGGGAATTCAGAAAAAATCTGTTTCAACTTTTAAGATTTGCTTACAAAGACTTTACAATTTTATTGAAAATAAAAAAATCAAACAAATTTCTTAAGCATTTTGAAATACCTGAAAGGAGGATATTTCAATTTATTGTCAAATACGGTGGGCGATTTCAGAACGGACCTTTTATTACTGAAAGCCATGAAACTGCTTTGACCGTGATACCTGCCCATTCCGCTGTTGCCCACACCTCCGAAAGGCAAATTATAGTTTGCCACATGAAGGATGGTATCATTGATGCACCCCCCGCCTGAAGTTGTTTTTTTCAGCACTTCACGGGCAATGCGGTCTTTCCCGAAAAAATAAAAAGCCAGGGGCTTCTCCCCTGAGTTGACTATCTCAACCGCCTCTTCCATCTCTTTGAAAGTAACCACCGGAAGAATGGGGCCGAATATTTCACCTTGCATAACCGGATGCTCTGGGTCCGGCTCATCAATAACGGTCGGGGCTATAAATCTTTCTTCAGGGTCTGCTTCACCGCCGTATATAATTCTTCCGTCTCTCATGAGGCCCTGTAAACGCTCCAGAGCATCATTGTTCACAATCCGGGGGTAATAAGGGCTGCTTTTAATATCAGTACCGTACATCTTTTCAATATGGGCGGTTATCCCTGAAAGCAGCTCCTCTTTAACTGAACTGTGAACTAGCAGGTAATCGGGAGCTATGCAGGTCTGGCCGGCATTTATGGTCTTTCCCCAGGCTATACGCTTTGCTGCAACACCAATATCGGCATCTTTATCAACTATACAGGGACTTTTGCCTCCAAGCTCAAGGATAACAGGTGTGAGTTTTTCGGCGGCGGCCCTCATTACAGCCTTTCCTACTGTCGGACTGCCGGTGAAAAAAATGAGATCAAACCGCTCACTGAGCAGCTCTTCATTCACACTCCGGCCTCCCTGAACAATGCCGATATACCGGGGATCAAAAGTTTCTTTTATCATCTCCTCCATTACTCCCGCTACCACCGGTGCATGCGGAGAAGGTTTCAGCATGGCGCAACATCCTGCCGAAATGGCTCCTACAAGAGGGCTCATCAAAAGATTGAAAGGATAATTCCACGGCGAAATAATAAGGGAGACCCCAAGAGGCTCATAAATAATTTTTCCCCTTGAGGGAAACAAATGGAGGGGAGTTTTAACTCTTGAAGGCTTTGACCATTTCCTGAGGTGCTTCAGATGAAGACTGATCTCATGAAGCACAATGCTTATTTCAGTTAGATATGCCTCTTGTGGGGATTTGTGAAGATCCTGATGAAGGGCTTCGGTTATATTATCCTCATATTTTAAAACAGCAGATCTGAACCTTTTCAGCATTTTTATCCTGTATGATATATCCTTTGTCATGTGAGATGAGTAAAACCGGCGTTGTTTCTCAACCATTTCGGAAATGGAAGATAATGAAGACTGTATCATAAGTAATCTTTTAAGTTTATAAAATCATTTTTCCTAAAGCAGAGCCTATCAATTTTTTACCTTGATGCCAAAGCTAAGCGGCTTTAGGTTCCGCCATTTTTAACACTTTTATCTCTTCCCTGAAAATGATCCATTGTTTGGTAGACCCTCAAAACATCGCCCATAAACCAGTCAAAAAACCTAATGGGCATAATTCCCTGGCAAAACCTTACAAAACGGACACTCCAGGGCATGCTCACCAAAATACGGTTGCGCTCTATTGCTCTTATAACTTTTCGAGCAACTCCCTCTGGTTTGAGGACGGGGTAAAAGGTACGCACCCCTGCAAACATTCCCGTATCAATGTAAAAAGGCGTTACAGTGGTCACTTTCACATTCTTTGCAAGCTTTCTCATTTCAAGCCTGAGAGTGTCGGACCAACCGACAAGAGCCCACTTGCTGGCAACATAAACCGGCATCCGGGGATTACCTATCAATCCGGCCATCGATGAAATATTGCAAATATGACCCTCATTATTTTCTATCATACCGGACAAGAACTCCCTTGTAACATACATTGAAGCGGTAGTGTTAACATTAATGGTCTTTTCAATCTCCTCTCGGGTATGCTGATGAAAATATTTTCCCGTGACAACTCCCGCGTTATTGATGAGAACATCAATACCACCAAATTTCTGTTTCACCAATTTGGCCGAATACTTAACATCTGAGGGGGATGAAACATCCACATTGTAAAAATAAACCTCTCCAAAGGCTGATAGCTCTTTACGGGTCTTCCCACCCCTCTCTTTGTCCTTATCCCATATCAAAAGCCGGGCCCCACGCTCCAGTGCCATACCCCCCATTTTCCTGCCAATCCCTGAAGCCCCGCCTGTAACAAGCACGAGTTTATCTTTCAGAAGCGTCATAAAATACTCATTATTAAATGTAAATATAGAAAATCCGAAAGACTTAACCTTTGAATATAACCAAAAGCATTTTAACTAAAAAAATCACAAAAGCACGAACAATAAATAATATATTTTGTTTATATTAAAACTTTAAATCATCTGCAAGTTTCTTTATTATACGAATGAATAACAACAACTGTTTTATGCAAATCTACCTCAAACTGGGAATTGCATTTTTATTTCTTTTGACGGCACCGTCAGACAAGGCAAATGCAGGCAACCACAGCCAAAACACCTCAGGCGGTGATCGTTTGCAACTCACCCTCCAACAGACCGTTGACCAGGCCGTTGAACACAGCCCGCACATTATCTCCGCCGCTAAAGACGTTGAGATAGCCGGCGAAAGAATCAAAGAGATCACGGCAGCCGGGATACCGCAATTAAACGGCTCGGTTGGTTATCAGTACTATTTTGAGATCCCCACATCACTTGTGCCTGCGGAGTTTTTCGGCGGCGAGCCCGGAGAGTTTGAAGAAATAAGGTTCGGGACCGAGCAGACCCTGAATGCATCGGTAAATGTTAATCAGATGCTTTTTGACGGCTCCTATATTGCAGGGCTCAGGGCTGCACGCACATACAGCCGTCTGGCGGATCAGAACCTGGAGCGTACAGAGCTTGAAGTGCGCAACACTGTAACTGAAACATACTTCATTGCCCTTCTCGGGCGCGACAATCTTTCAATTATAAGGCAAAATCTTGCCAACATGAAAAAGATACTCTCGGAAACTGAAAAAACGGTAAAGACAGGGTTCACAGATCCGATAAATATTGATCAGATCGAGCTTTCTGTGTCGAATATGCAAAACAGGCTTCTAAACATGGAAAGACAATATGAGCTGACCCTTAATTTGTTGAAATATCAAACAGGCATAGACATGGACACCGAAATAGAGCTGAGCGACACGCTCGGACATCTTTTCGGGAGAATGATGGTTGAAGCGCTTGAGGGGGAAGATTTCCGCTATCAAGATCACATTGACTACCGCATAATGATCTCAAGGGAGAATATAGAGAATAAAAACCTGAAAAGAGAACGGTCTCTTTACCTGCCAAGGTTAAATGCCATGTACACATATCAACAGATGGCAATGAGGAATAATTTCAATTTCACAGACCCGGAAAAGCCCTGGTTCCCTTCTTCATTTGTATCGGTTAGTCTCAGTATCCCTATATTTTCAGGCGGAATGAGGTCAGCCAGGCTCCAGCAGGCCAGGCTTGAGGTAAGCAAAGCGGAAACGGCAACCAGACAGGTAGGAGAGTCACTGAAGCTTCAGATATCGGAAGCAAGGGCACAGTTCAAAACGGCAATGGAAAAATACATTAGCGAAAAGGACAACCTTAAGCTGGCTGAAAGGATACTTGAGCGCACCACAACTATGCACAGAGAAGGAATGGCCGGCAGCCTGGAGCTGACCCAGGCAAACGATCAGTTGCTTGCAACAAGGGGCAATTACTACAGTGCAATGTTTGAGTTTGTAAAGGCAAAAAACAACCTGGAAAAGGCAAGGGGAACTCGCCGGTAAGGGGGGAGTGTAAATTACCCTTAATCAGCAAACCTTTTAAATGATATTCACACTCTTGCAATCAATAAAAAACTGAATAACAATGCAAAAAAAAGCAGTGCAAGCTCAGTTAAGGGAAAAAATGGCTTCAAGCCTTATTATTGGGGTTTTGGCAATATCCGGACTTTTTATTACGGCCCTCCTTCTGAAATCTTGCGGTGAAACGGAAGCAGAAGAAAAAGGGGCGGATGAAATCCGCGGACTCATCTCTGTTTACAGACAGGAAATAAGGGAGCTGGAAAGTAAAATAGCAAACCTTGAGGAAAAACTCACCGGCAAAGGCGAGAGTATTGACAACAGGGCCGGCACAAGGGTTACGGTCAGGGAAATGAACCCGGAGGACTTTTATAATTATTTCAATGTAAACGGATCGGTTGAAGCCGTAAGGGAAGCCATGATCAGCCCGGAAACAAACGGCCGGCTTGACAGAATTCTGGTCGGCCGCGGAGAAAGGGTTAAAGCGGGAGATGTTGTTGGTCGTCTGAACACATCGGTTATCGAGAAGAACATTGAAGAGCTGGGAACAAAACTTCACCTGGCCGAAACGATATACAAAAGGCAGGAAAAACTCTGGAGTGACAGTATAGGAAGCGAACTGGAGTACCTTCAGGCACGCAACAACTACGAGAGCCTCAAATCCAGGCTCAGTTCCATGGAGTCACAGCTGGAGATGGCGGTTTTGCGCGCTCCCTTCAGTGGGATAGTGGATGATATATTCCTTAAGGAGGGAGAACTTACCATGCCCGGCAATCCGGTCCTTCAGATGATAAACCTTGAAAAGCTGTTCATAAACGCCGAAATTTCCGAAAAATACCTTCCAGTGATCAATAAAGGTGACAGTGTAATACTGAGGTTCCCTTCCTTTCCTGATTATGAGTCATCAGAGCCTGTTTACCGGACCGGAAATGTGATAAATCCGGAAAACCGCACTTTCAGGCTGCAGCTGCTCATTGACAACCCCGGTGAAAGGTTTAAGCCCAATATGGTCGCAAAACTGGGTGTACGCTCCTCTGCATCCCGGGACGCTCTGGTGGTACCCTCCATCCTTGTCAAGCAAGATGTACGGGGCCACTATCTTTTCACAGCCGAAGAAAACACCAGCGGTCAACATTATGCTAAAAAGATATACATAGTGAGAGGTGAAGAGGGTGAGGGAAAAACCGTAATTGAATCCGGTCTTGAAGCGGGTGATCTGCTTATCTCCGAAGGTCATAATATGGTAAACGATGGAACGCCCCTTATAATAGAATATGATTAACCTGATTACTTCAACAGGCCACAATAGAAGTTTCAACTAACTACCAGGATAAAAATCGATAATAAAACAAATGAGCGAGCTCACCCCAGACGGAAACAAGCCCAGGGTTTTTAGTCTCACAGCCATAGCCCTTAAAAACCAAAGCACCATATTTCTGCTTTCATTAATACTGGCAGTATTTGGCATACTATCATACAGGTCGCTTCCCAAAGAGCTGTTCCCGGAAGTTATGATACCGACCGTGATGGTCAAAACCATATACCCGGGAAATCCTCCAGTGGATATGGAAAACCTCATAACACAACCTCTGGAGAATGAGATAAACACGGTATCGGGAATAAAGAGCATCACCTCCACCTCTGCCCAGGACAATTCAGACATCATAGTTGAATTCGAAACAGGAATGGAGATCAGATCAGCCCTGCAGGATGTAAAAGATGCGGTTGAGCGCGTCAAACCTGACCTGCCGTCAGACCTTCCGGCGGATCCCATGGTAACTGATATTGATTTCTCAGAGTTTCCCATCATAAACATAAACCTTTCAGGAGACTTCACTATAGATGAGCTGAAACGCCATGCCGACTTCCTGAAGGACGAAACAGAACAGCTTAAGGAAATATCGACAGTGGAGATAACCGGCCTTCCCGAAAGGGAAATACAAATAAATATAAACCCAATTCAGCTCAATGCAGCAGAAATAGGATTCGGCGATATTGAGAACGCCATCAGGCAGGAAAATTTATCTGTTGCTGGCGGAACCGTTCTTTTCGGCGACAACACCCGCTGGGCAGTGCGAACTGCCGGGGAGTTCAAAGATGTCAGGCAGATAAAGGATATAATAGTAAAGCACGAGGGGGGCAACATCCTTCATATTGGCGATGTGGGAGAAGTGGAAGACACCTACGCCGACCCTGTGAGCTTTTCCAGGCTGGATGAGCAGCCCGTAGCATCTCTTCAGGTTATAAAAAAGGCCGGTGAGAACCTTCTTGCCGGAACGGAAGGGATTTTCAGGATAATTGACAAGGCAAGGGACAACGGCAACCTTCCCCCGGAGCTGAATATAACCATAACAAACGATCAGTCAGAACAGATACGCACACAGACCAGCAGCCTGGAAAACAGTGTGATACTGGCCGTTTTTCTTGTGATAATGGTTCTTTTCCTTTTTCTCGGACTTAAAAATGCTCTTTTCGTCGGACTGGCCATACCTCTGTCAATGCTCTCCTCTTTCATGATATTCGGGCTCCTGGGCATCCAGATCAATATGATAGTCCTTTTCTCGCTTATCCTTGCACTGGGACTGCTGGTGGACAATGCCATAGTGGCCGTAGATAACATAAACCGTTTTGTTGACAGGGGTTTTAACGTTTTCGAAGCTGCAAAAAGGGGGATAGGTGAAATAGCCGCTCCTATAATAACCTCAACCGCCACCACCCTGTCAGCCTTCTTGCCCCTTGCTTTCTGGTCTGGCATAGTCGGAGAATTCATGAAGTACATGCCGCTTACCTTGATAATTGTGCTTTCCTCCTCGCTTTTCGTTGCACTGGTTATAATACCTGTCTTCTCGGATAAATTTTTCAGAAACGGAAGATCAGCTAACGGCAAAAATGTTGAAGCCTTTAAAAAAACCTGGGGGGTAAAACTCCGCCCACCTTTCATTGCCGGCACGGGGCTTCTTGCCGGAGGAATAATCCTTCATTTTCTATCCTATACTCTTTACGGTAACATTTTCATTCTGGCTGCAATTATTATTCTCGGCGGATACTATGTTTTGCTGCCAATGCAAAAATGGTTTCAGCACAGGTTGCTGCCCGCTGCTGAAAATTTTTATTGCCGCATAATAGTTTTTGCACTAAGGGGCAAAAACCCGCTCTTCTTTATAGCAGGAACGGTTATATTCCTTGTACTTTCAATCGGCGTATACACTGTCAGGAGCCCTAACGTCCTGTTTTTCCCCGATAACGAGCCCAGATTCATTAACATATTTGCCGAGATGCCCGTTGGAACAGATATACATGAAACCAACAGGAAAATGGTTGAAATAGAAAAAGATGTAAACGAAATTATCTCCCCTTACAGGCATATTGTCGAGTCCGTTCTCACCAATATCGGAAGGGGCGCAATAGGGGAGATGGAATTTGCAGGGGCGGACAATCCGAACAGGGGACTTATAACGGTTACCTTTGTGGATTTTGAAAAAAGGCATGGTATCAACACAAATGATATAATGGGTGAACTCAGCAATGAGCTGGTTGGCAATTACCCGGGGGTAAAATTCAACATTGAAAAAAACCAAACGGGACCTCCAACCGGGCCACCCATTAGCATAGAGATCAGCGGAAGCGAATTTGAAAGATTGCTTGCAGTAACAGACGACATACAGGGGAAGATCGAAAACTCAGGCATACAGGGCATAGAAGGGCTCACCAAGGATCTTGAAACTGACAAGCCGGAGATAACTATCAACATTGACCGCGATATAGCAAGAAGATTTGGCATCTCAACCTTTTCTGTGGCAAACACGATACGCACCTCCCTGTTTGGAAACGAAGTTTCAACATTCAAGCTGGGCGAAGAGGAATTTCCTGTTATGCTTAGGCTTCAGAAGGATTACAGGAATAATATGGAGACACTCATGAACCAGAGGATCACATTCAGAAGTCAAAGTACCGGACGGCTTATGCAGGTACCGGTATCAGCAGTTGCAGAAGCAGAATATGGCAAAACCTACGGGTCAATAAACAGGAAAGATCTCAAAAGGGTTATAACACTTACCTCAAATATATTGCCCGGCTTCAATGCCACGAGGGTAAACCAGCAAATAAGTGAGCTTCTGGGTAACTACGAGATGCTTGAAGGCTATGCATTCACATTCACCGGAGAACAGCAGGAGCAGGAGGAGTCTATGGCTTTTCTAATCATTGCCCTTCTGGTCTCCGTTGCCCTTATATCAGTTATCCTGGTAACACAGTTCAACTCATTTATCAAGCCCCTTATTATAATCGGTTCCGTAGTTTTCAGTACGGCCGGAGTATTTTTCGGTTTGGCACTGTTCAATATGGATTTTGTTATAATAATGACCGGGGTCGGCATAATAAGCCTTGCAGGTGTTGTTGTAAACAATGCCATAGTGCTTGTTGATTACACCGATTACCTTCATGAAAACAAGAAAAAGCAGATGGGATCGGAGGCAAACGAGCAGATTGATCCGCGGGTCTCACTTTCCCTGATACGCCAGGCAGGCCGCACAAGGTTCAGGCCCGTGGTTCTCACTGCTATCACGACTGTTCTGGGACTGATACCGCTTGCCATAGGTTTCAACATAAACTTTGTAACTCTTATGACCGAACTGAGTCCCCGTATTTATTTCGGGGGAGAAAATGCTGCATTCTGGAGTCCCATGGCATGTACCGTTATATTCGGATTAACTGTTGCCACATTCCTGACACTTGTAATAGTCCCCTGCATGTACCGCATTATAAGGCTTATCAGTTATAAAACCTATAAATGGAAAAATAAATGATATAAACCATATACTCAAAAGGCATCGATCTCCCCGCTTACCTTTACCTCAAGGGGGATGCCGTCAATTTCGGGGGGCATCATTTCCCTTATAGCGTTATCCTCCTGTGCAAGAGAGATAATTATACAGGGGGAGCCCTTTGAGGTTCGGCCAATTCCCGCAGAGGTAACATTTTCAAGTGCCAGCCATTTATTTTTGTATCTGGCAAGGATCTTTTCAGCCTTCTTATGTAAATATTCCATAAATATTAATCAAGGTTAACCTTCATTTCAGCAAACACATTCTGTATCCTGTTGAAAACAGTTGTATTAACACTCCCTGCAAACAGAAGACCTACAATCTCATTACCGCCGGTAAGGACAACAGAACCGCTGTCGCCGCCCCTGCTCATAGCACCCGCGATAAGCTGATCGGTGAACAATGCTGTCTTGCCTGAACCAAAGTTAACCCTTACTGTGGCATCAACCTGCTCGATCACCCCGTGGGTCAGGCCCGTTGTACGCCCGCTCTTTTTCACCTCCATACCCAGCTCTCCTTCTGCAACCCCTGAAATTTTCCCTACCTGCAGTATCTCATCTGTTACATCGCTCTCTTCGAAAGGTTCGGCTATGGCACAATCCACAACGTTTTCGGTTTGCTTCATATTTCGCGGGTAAAGCCTCATGCCGCTGCCGGTAGCTCTTGCAAGAAAATTGAACAAACCGGCCACTCCCCTTGCAATAAAACAGCCGGCATTTTCATTTTCAAAATGTATTTTGACAAAATCGTACAGCTTCGCAATATAGTCATCCGGCACCACTCCCCCGTCATGCAGCCCGGGCTGCAGGATAACATCCCCCTTTTCGGCATTGTTTGAGTTGGCAAGTACATGGTTATTGGAAAGAATAAAAGTTCTATTCTCCCTTTTTACAAGGCATCCCAGAGTTCCTGCAGTGATGTTCACATGACCTGTACTCACCCCGCCAGGTGCGGGGCGGAACCTGCCTGTGGGCGGCTGATGAATATGGATCAATCCGGTAGGGTGAACATCCGTCGGAACACCCTCAACAAACCGGGGGATTAGCTCCCCGCGCCCCAGAGTTGCCGAGGGCACTTTGGTTTCGACCGAGCATACAATACTAAGCTCATCCGTCTTTTTGCCCCCGGTCGTTTTATAACCTATCCCGGTCGCCACCACATTAGGTTTGGCAAGCAGGTGCTGCACAGCCGACAACAAAACCGGCCTTATGCCGCTAACAGAACGGTTCTCCATTGAAGTAAAAATAAAACTCAAACAACCTTTACAGGAAATAATACATTAAAACCCTAGCGTGCAATCAAGTATAAATATACTTATTTTTTGATTATAAAACCACAAGGGATTAACTTTTTAATCTGCAAGATCAAAGTTGGCAGTAAGGGAGATATCCCCCGAGGGCATGGTAACGGTTGCAGACTCAGAGCCTGCATCATCAATGTGGCCGGTATCACCAGTCCAGCCATCAAAATAATAGCCATCGGCCGGGCTGGCTGTAA
>PWHJ01000154.1 GCA_003554865.1 Bacteroidota bacterium
TCTTTCGGCAATGTATTCGGTCCTCTTATAGTTTGGTTAATCAAAAAGGACCAGTCAACCTGGATCGAAAAGCAGGGAAAGGAAGCACTAAATTTCCAGATCAGCATTGTCATTTATGTAGTTGCAGCCTGGATCTTGTTTTTCCTACTGGCTATAACTGTGGTAATGATCCCGCTGGCTGTTTTAATTGGCATAGGCCTGGCCGTATTCTGGTTAATCATGGTAATTACGGCTTCCGTCAAAGCCAACAATGGGGAGGATTTCCGGTATCCCCTCAATATTAGATTCATCAACTAATTTTATGCCAAGGGGACGGGGTTGTTGACAACATTTCTCAAACAGAAAATGGCTGTGAAAAACGCTTGACTAACAAGGATGCTCTAAGCATTATTTGTATGACATACAAGATTATCAGCAAAACAAATCTCCAGGCTGACCGGTCTGAACAAGAGCGATTTTTTATGCGTTAATATAGTTGTCAACAACCCCGTCCCCTTGGCACGGCGGTTAGCTGGGATCGGTGACCGCTCCCGCAAAGAGAACGCTTTCGGCGTCGTCGTCCCTGATCACGAAGAAGAAAGGCCGGTCGGCGATTACTTCAAAGGGCTCCGGCGGCTCTCCCATGCCTGGAGTAACTGTAACTGCGGCAGCTTCGGTTCCTTTTTCGTCCACCTCGATTACCGCTTCATGATAAACTTCATCAATATATAAATGATGCCCCTCAGGTGACATGGCCCTAAAGTCGGCACGCTCATCGAATGCTTTTTCCATGCCCATCTCTTTTAATATGCTTTTGAGATCCTTATTATAGTCCATTTCGAATCTGGGGAGACCCACTGTTCCATCTAAATCCATAAAGCTACCCATCCACTCCTGCCAGTTGCCGGCATCAAGCTGTTCATAAAATTCATCCAGGCCGTTATCCGGCACAAAGAGATACATGGCCATGCGGGTATCCTGGCCCATCCCGGGAGTTTCTATTCCCCCGTAGGGGATGCGCACCGCTTCAAACTCATCTTCTGACAGGTATTTGTAATCGGTCATTTCTTCACTTTCCCGGTGCATGATCGGCACTTCCACGGTGGAACCATCAGGCAAAGTAAAATCTTTATCTTCCGTATTTTCAGGATCAAAATCTTCAGTCCAGGCTCCCATGAAATAAATTGCATTAATAAGCACAAAGTAGCGGGCGGGGACAGGTTCACCTTCCGCGAATACCTCATCAATCATATCTTCTGTTTGATCGGATACCCACTGATTAATTTTTTCTGTAGTTTTAGGATCGGCAAAAGCTGATTCTTTAGCTTCCGCCCTGTGGTAGTTTTGCAAGGTTTCCAGGTATTGATCATGGACCGGAAAGCCTTCATCGAGCCAGATAGAATCAGCTATTGAAACCTCGATGCCGTCTTCTTCCCCTTCCAGGGAATTCCTGAAGGCAAGGCATTTGCGGTTAAACTCATCTATGTCCATGTCCGCCACTTGCAGCAGTTCGGCGATTTCATCCCGGGTTTCTCCCTCGGCGCTGTTGTAAACCAGGGACAGGGCCAGGTAAATGCTAACCGGAGATATAAAGATGTTTTCTTCGGGTTCGGCGAGCCGGTGGTAGAGGTCAAAAACGAATTCAGGCGGCATGATCTGATCCACGGAGAATACAGCTTCTACCTCCACATCTTCTTCAACGACCAGATCATAGGCAGGCTCTTCTTCACCGGTCATCAAACCGTCTTCCAACCAGTGCAAGAACTGGTAGCCGCTATTTGCTTCTGCGGTCAGTGTGACCGCTTCCCCTTCCTGGTAAATGCCGGCGCCGCTTACCTCACCCATTGCTTCATCTTCAAGCTTCACTTCTACTTCGTAACCCTCTTCTTCCTCTACAAAGAGCGCCGTTAAATCGCGGTCCTTTTCAAGCGCAAAACTGTAGTTTTGATCAAGGCTAACTTCCTCCCCATCTTCAAGCCATTTTTCAAACACGTACCCTTCACCGGGGTGGGCTTCTACCATAACCTCGTCTTTTTCTTCTTCCTCGTAAAATCCTTCACCGCTGAGCTCTCCGCCTTCGTCAGGCTCTGCGGAAAGGGTTATTTCATATTCGACTGGATCTTCTTCAACTACCTCCTCCGCTTCGCATCCGGGCATTAAAAAAAGCAGGCCCAGGACTGCCATGGTTAAAAAACAAAATTTAAAGTTCATTGACGAACCCCCTAAATAACTGACTTTTTATTGATCCCTTCTATTGACACCGCATTTTTCCTGCATTAATCTCTTCCAGTTTAGAAGAACTCAACAGCTGCCTTGACCATAAACTATTTAATTAAGAATTAACCCTGCTAAAAGTTGGGCCTGTCAAAACAAACCATACCTTTAATAATTGGATTGCAGTATAATCAAGTTAACTTAATGGAGAAGATAGGAGTGGTAGGTAAGGTACTCTTATTTAAACCAGGTTTTACAAGCAAAGGTGGCTTCTATCAATTAGAAAAGCCACCTTTTACTTTTAGAATGAAAAATTATCTTCCTGGGCGTACCCGGTTTAAAGCAGGTTTACATAGAACAACAACCAGACTAAACCCAGGCTGCTTAAGGAAATTATGGTGTAATGGAAGCGCGCCCCTAAGGTCCAGTATTTTTTGAACCAGGACAGGACAGTAAAAACGACCATAGTAGCAGCCACTGCAGCAATAAGGTATGGAACAAGCAGTATCAAGCTCAGGCCAGGCGGTTCCTCTAAGAACAAACGAGGCACACCAAAGGCCGGGACAATGTCGGCCAGGGTGACCACTAAACCACCCAGCAGAACTACCGTGAAAAGTCCGTAAAAAATAGTTGATAGCCGAGCTGCCAGGGCTGCTTTAGGTGCACCGCTCTTTTCTTTCCGGATAACCCTTCCGGCCGAAGCATAAATCCATCCTGCTGCTGCCGTGAGCACCAGCAGCAGGTTGCTCCCGGTTAAAAAGCCGGCCATGGTTCCTGTACCGTACCAGGGAGGTTTAGTGTAAGTGAAAGTTGGCCCTTCACCACAGAGCATCATCCTGCCTGCACTGTCTTCGACAAAAACGATTTTCTTGACCAGGTCTGTTCCTTCACTGTAGCGCCTTTCGTAAACCCCGGGTTCTGCCTCGACAAAATGTTGAGGATAATCGAGTAAGTTAACCAGCAGGTACCCTTCCTGATCTACGCTGACTCTTACACCCGAAAGTAAATTGAGCAGCTTTTCCATCGTGCTAAAGTTGCTCCGGTTGGGCTGGTATTCACCGGTAAAAGCAGCGGCCCTCTCTCTACTACCCTCAGGCGGCACCGCTTTGTCTGCTTCCGGAGCAGGGTAAAACCGGTCCATGAAGGCGGTAAACAAAGCTTCCCTCTCTATACCGGTCCCCCCGTTATAGGAAACAAAAAGGCCAACATTTTCTTCAGGCAAAAGGTAGCACCCGGTGGCAAAAAGAAAAGTATTGCCCCCATGATTGATAACCCTTTTATTATTAATGCTCTGCTCGATAAAACCATAAGTCATCCCGTCTTGCTCCGGGTGATGGGTAAACTGCCGGCTGTGCATCTCCCGAGCGGTTGATTCTTCCAAAATACGCCTGTCTTCATAACGGCCTTCCTGCAGGTGAGCGATCATGAACCTGGCCAGATCTTCTGCAGTACTGCTCATGCTACCAGCCGGCAAGCCGCTGATGTATTCAAAGCTGCCCCGGTGGTAGGTTCCGTTAAAAAAGCTATAACCACCGGCCATGTAGGGCTCGAGTTCATCCGGTAGCGGTTGCCGGAATGGGCTTTGCTCCATCCCCAAGGGCTCGTAAATATTCTTTTCCACGTATTCGGCAAAAGGAACCCCTGCTACGAGTTCCACGATATAACCGGCCAGGGAGGTGCCATAGTTGGAGTAAGCCATAACTTCACCCGGTGGGAAA
>PWHJ01000093.1 GCA_003554865.1 Bacteroidota bacterium
AAGATCTTAGAAGATTGGTCGAAAATATTTAATTTAAATCTTATTCTTAGTTTTAATGTATGTATTCAGTTGGAGTCTCGGTTTCTGATGTTTCAAGAGATTGTTGTGCTTGCGTTTGTTGTTTCATTATTCTGCTAACTGCTTTTTTCATTTCTTCCGATTTTTCATCCAATCCAGAGTAATCTATTTCGAGATTAATGTCTTTTTCTATTACTTTTAACAGGTTTTTAGCCGCGTTTGGATCTATGAATTTCCCATGTGTTTGTCCCATTAAGCATATTCCAGGTATATTATTTCTTCTACCGTATTCAAGAAGTAGTCCTGCTGCTCCTATTATTGGACCTTGTCTGTCGAATTTAACTCCATATTCTTTGTATTTATCTTTAATTTTCTTATCCGTTACTGCTCCGTACACAGTTGGATCTTTCTGAAGTTGTTTTGTTCCAAGTCCTCCTAATGTATATATGAAACTCGTATTAAGCTCACTTGCTTCTTCAGCTACCTTTTTTGATAGTAAGTGTTGTGCTTCCGCTGTGGTTCCTTGGTCTCTGCCTTTGAATAGAATTATATCTTTTTCTTTTTTTCTTTTGAGGTAGAGTAATTCATTTTTCCTTGGAACTATCTCGGAATCTTTATTCATATCAACTTGAGGAGAGAATAAATCTGATTCTATCTCAGCGTATTTTTTGAAGTCTTTTTCCTTTGCCAAGTAATCTAAACTTATTTTTCCAACCATTCCTATTCCTGGTAATCCTTCTATTAGTACTGGTGAATCCAGTTCTATTTCTTCGAGTTTATTTATCTCTATTTTCATTTGAGCCACCTTCATTTTCCTCTGTGGAAATCTACTTTTCCTTTTCCTTCCATTGCTTCATTTATTTTTTTCTTAGCTTCATCCAGTTTTTCTTCAGCCGATTCGTAGTCGCTTGAAGTTATTTTTATTTTGTACTTTGGAGCTGATACATACTCCATTCTAACGTTTTCCTGTTCCACTGATTCCATCGATTTCTTTATTATTTCTATTCCATTTCCTTCAAGTGTACTAATTTCAAATATTCCTTCTATTGTGACTTCCGGAGGTTTTATATTTTCTTCTGAGTATTCTAAAATTTTCTTTTTCCATTTTTCAGGTATTTCTATGTCTTCAAGAGCTTCTTCCCCTTTTGCGGATGCTTCTTCAAATGCTAGATACCCTTCTCCGTATTCTTCGTTGAGTTTAGGTATTATCTTTTCCTTGGCCTCTTCAGGATCTTCTTCAAGATCCTTCGCTAGTTTACCTATTATTTTATCTGTTCTTTTTTCCCTTTTCCATTGATTCATTTTTCTTTTTATCTGTGTATCCGTAACATCTTTTAATGAAAGATTAATAGTTCTTTCGCCTTTATCTACTTTTAGAACTTCAGCTACTCTTGTTTCTCCGACTGAAACATGGCTTCTTATATTTTTAACCCAGCTCTTAGTCACATTACTTATGTGAACAAAGCCGTCTCTTTTTTCGTATTCTATTAAGTCAGCTATGGCTCCGTAGTCCATTATTCTTTTTATTTTAACTATGACTAACTCGTTTTCTTTTGGCCATCCTTTTTTCTTCATCTGTTCACCTGTAGTTCAGTTGATTATTTAGAATTATTTATTCAAGGGTTTTTCTTATCTTAGCTTTTATCTTTGCTTTTCCGCCTGTTGATTCCGCCAGTGTTTCTCCGCAGTTTCTACATTTTATCTCATTGGATGCTGAGTTGAAAATAATTTGTTTTTCACTGCATTTGTTACATTCTACTTTTAGGAATTTTGATTTGGGTTCTTTGAAGTATTTTGGCATTCTTCCACCTCTCCGTATTCTTTTTTAGTTCTTTTATCTTTCTATTTCTATTTTTTTCCTTGATCTTGGATAGTTCTTTTCTTGTTTTTTTCCGCATTCACTGCATTCTAACAATACTTTTCTTTTCTTGCTCTGTTTTACAGGGTTTGCTTTTTCACCTACTCTTGATTTATATCCGCTTGTTCTTCTTCTGTGTTTTCTGTTTCCTTTTGCCATTCCTCTATCTGATCTTCCTCTTTCTCTAACTTGTTTTGCTCTGTGTTCTTGGTGTTTTCTGCATTTTGAGCATTATGTCTTGATTTTTTCAGGTATCTTCATCTTGATCACCTTCTGTTTTCTCTATTTTTTTAGCGAGTCCCTTTTTTGAAAGTATCTTCGCTTGTTCTTTTGGTATTTTGATTTTTGTGTCTGGTTTGTAGGGTCCTAATTTTTGTAAGTTATCAGAAACAAATTCTGGTACTTCTTTTAGTATTTTTACCATTACTTTATTTAAATCTTCGTCTTGAGTTTTCTTTTTCCGTGTTTTTTCCTTTTCTTCTTTTTTTGATGGTTGTTTTATGTTCATTTCTTCTTCATCGGAGGTTTTTTTACCTTCTAAGATGTTCTCTAGATCTTCTCTTCCTTTTTTTATTGTTTTCCTTAGATTTTGATATATTTCTCTTTCTTTTCTGGTTAGGTTGTATTCTTCAGGGTTTTTTTCAGCGTATTTGAGTGCTCTTGAAAGTATTTTTCTTTCTCTTTTTCTGTATATGTCTTTTGCTATTTTTTTTATGTTCTCGAGATCTTTTTTTATTTTTGGACTCATTGTCTCTTCGTATTCTTGGTGTTTTTCCTTCATTAATTCTTTTAGTTTCTCGTAGAAACCGTCCTTTACTTGGACTAGTTTAGCCGTGTTTTTTTCCTTTCTGAGGTATTTTCTTAATTGATCGTAATCCATGTATTCACCATTTTGGTTCCGCGTGTTGCTTGCATGTTAGGAAAAGTGCCAGGTATTCTTCCACTTCTATTTCTTCATTTGGTTCGAATGGACCGTGTTTTTTTCCTTTTAAGTGTAGTTTAGGTGTTTCTTTTATTATCTTGATTTTTGTGGGTTTTTCTCCAAATATTACAGTATCTTCAAATGGTTTAAATTCCTTAAGATCTTTCATTTTTATTTCGTTTGCAAGTAAGCTTGATCCTCCATGTATCGTATCTGGTAATCTCATTAGTCTTGATGCGTCAAGCGTTACTGGATGATCTATAGGTGTTTTTAATTGTATTTTTCTGTTTTCCAGTACTTTTCTCCATAGTGTTTCCGGTCCGGGCAATGTGTCGTAGTTTCCTTTTTTTATGCCCTGTATTATTTGTTCTCTTCTTTCTATTAAATCTTTTATCTTCCTTTGGTTTATTCCTAGTTCCTTCATTTTTTCCCTGTCACTTTGTTTTACAAATTCAAGTATCTCTCTCGCTATTTTTCCTCTCCATCCTTTTTCTGTGGGTTTTGGACCGTTTTTCTTGAACTCTGGAGTGATTAAATCATTTGCCATTATGTAGTCAACGATTTCTTTTCTTCCTAACTCGTTTAGTTGCTGTGCTTTTGGATCTCTGACTTTCACGTGGTATCCTCTGTTTCCACTGAAGTTTATCTCTATTTTTTCTTTGTCAAATCCAAAATCTTTTATTAAAAAGTTATCTATTAGTTTCTGAGTTTCTCTTTTGACTTCTTCTATACATTGATAACATGTTAATGTATCGTGTGGACAATCATGATCTAGATCAAATGCTAAATCTCCTTTCATGTATTGTTTTTTCTTCATCGGTCTTCTCTCTGGATATTCGTAGTACGCTGCTGAGTAGGATATGAATCTCGGGCTTTCTGAAACTAAATATTTATTTAGATCTTTTTTTGTAGGTATTGAGATATGTCTATAATTTATCTTATCTTTTATTCCTACTCCAAATTCTCTTTTATCTATCTCTGGGGGTGCTTTCACCTTGTTTTCTTCGTAATATTCGCTTATTTTCTCTCTTATCTTCTTAAGTGATTTTCTATTCATCTTATCGTACCTCACTATTTCCACGTAGGATAAGGTCTAATCTTATCGTACCTCA